>PMOP01000466.1:4141-6843 GCA_003161495.1 Acidobacteriota bacterium
AACAACCTCTATGCGCTAACGTGATAAGATCATCTCGAACTGCCCAGTCCCGAAAATCCGCTTATCGCCATGTGGGATACTCTGATTCCCAATGGTTACTTTGGTGAGAAATTCGTTGAGTGCAGCCGGGGGGAGTGTAGGATCCGCGATATACACATCCAGTTTGAGAACTGAATTTTTGTCATTGAGAGCTCAGCAAGCTTTTGCCAGCTGGAGGAGTGGAGCAACATTTCTGCGGCAATTACCACGATCATAATCATATCTTCATGGACGGTTTTCAGGAGCGAACCCATGGATAATCCATTGCCGCGCCGAGTGGCAGCAAATCCCACGCAATACAATATTGAAGCGATCGCGAAGCTGGAGCACGACGCTCTTGGCCGCAGGACTTTAACCGAGCGTGCCAGCGACATCATCACGAAACTCGTGGGCAATGTAGGCTTCCTCGTCGGGCAATTGCTCCTGATCTCCGGCTGGTGCCTGGCAAATCTGCATGTAATCCCAGGACTCAAACCGTTTGATCCATTTCCGTTCGGCGTCCTGGCACTCATCGTGTCATCGGAAAGCGTATTTTTGACAATCTTTGTGCTCATCAGCCAGAGTCGCATGGCCCGCCAGGCCGAACGGCGCTCGCATCTGGACCTTCAAGTCGGCATGCTTTCCGAACAGGAACTGACTACCATCCTTCAGATGTTGCAGAAACTTTGCCAGCACATGGGCGTGAACGTGGATTCCTCCAAGCAAGAGGTCCAGTCCTTCAGCAAAACAACCGACGTCCATAAGCTGGCCAGTCAGCTCGAAGACAAGCTTCCCGATGAATGACATGGCCGCAAAATACAAAAGGAAGGCGTTTCTTGCAAGCTCAGCCAATCTTTATAGTTTTTTAATTCCGCACGGCATTGGATGGCATCGTTCGGGCCTACTTGTTTTGCTGTATTGTCGGGCGCGAATTCGCATTGTAGGGTAGCCTACCGAACGCTTGAGGGAATGAACGAATGCCAATGTCTGTGCTGATAGTGGATGATAGCGACGCGCTCCGAAACGCAATGCGGGATTTTTTTGAGTCGTTGCCCGGCTGGACAGTGGGGGGCGAAGCGAAAAACGGCACAGAAGCAGTCCAAAAGGCGCTGGCACTGAAGCCCGAATTGATTATCCTGGATTGCTCCATGCCCAACATGAATGGTTTGGAAGCCGCGTCTGTAATCAAGAAGATGCTGCCAAACGTTTATATCATCGTATTCACATTGTTCGACGACGCTTTGGGAGCGCGGCTGAGTTCCGCGGCCGGCGTTGATTTGATTATTTCCAAAGCGGATGGTCTGACCGCATTGGTGAAGGCGGTACAGAAATTTGTAGGGATGTCTGGACCAACTGGACTTCAACCCAAGACTACCCTACCCTTGCCCGGCGCTTCAGAGCAACCTTAACTGCAAAGAGGATCTTCTTTTTGACTTTTGCAGCTTTTCGTAATCCCCAGGTCACATCATTTAAACCCAGTAAGCCACTCGCGCATATCGCGTAAAAGGTGAAAGTGTAATCGAGTGCACGAGCGGGCCTAATTCACATTGCGCCCAAACATCGAGGGTCTAGCTTTTTATTTAACTTTTATTTAGTTTGGCGGCAAGATTATCCAGCCAGCGCTTGTACTCGGCCTCATTGAACCGTGACTCGAACACCTGCTTCATTTCGGACTGCTCCACGATCTCGATCTCTTCAATTAGTTCAATACTGTTTTCCGCGTTTAGCATGTTTCATTTTCCTTTTGGTGGGCTGGTACCCACCGCACTTCAACAATTTGGTTCCTGCGGGTGAACCAGACTGCTCGACCGTCCTAGTGCCCGGTCCCATTTAACGAACCTTAGAATAAACTTTGGCGTTTAAATGACAATCAAGCGAAGCCTGTACATTGCAATCGGCAAATACCCTAATACCGACGGCTAAAGTTCGCAGCGGTTAGTGTCGATAGACAGGGCGTGGACAGCATTTCATCAATCGCGCGCCAGGGCTTGAACCAGGCGGAAATACAGCTGGAGAGCGCCGCATCACAGCTGGCCGGCGCAGGAGCCTCGCCCAATGCTTCCAACCCGGATATTGTGGACATAAGCGCTGGAATGGTAAACCTGATGTCCGCGCAGAATAATTTTGCTGTCAACATCAACGTCATGAAAACTGCCGACGAAATGCAGAAATACGCAATCGACATCCTGGCTTAAAACCTTGCAGGCGGTCTGTAAGGACGCCTACGCCTTGCCGACTGCTTCGCGACCCGCCTCCACCACATCGTGGATTTTTTTCTGGCCTTGATCCATGATGTCCTTCACCTGGCGGCGCGTGTGCCGCACCGATTGATTGGCCGTATCCACGCCGTCCAGGCACTTATTCGCAATCCACCGCCGAGTCTCTGCTCCAGATTGCGGAGCCAGAAGGAGACTCATCGCGGCGCCAATCCCCAGTCCGGCTACCAAACACGCAAACGTCATTCCTGCACTTCCGCTTAAAGGCGTTGCCTCTTGAACATCACTTTGATTCTTCACCTATCCCCCTTGTGAGCGCCACGTACTGAATGCTCTCTATCGGATGTCGTAGCCGTTTCCCAAATAGGAGGGAAACGGCCTATCTCAAAACTACCTGCGCATTCGTACACCGTCTGTCCTAATTCGCACACATCCAGGCCAGTTCCTCTTTCGCGTAGTCTGCTGCAA
>PMOP01000074.1:0-4408 GCA_003161495.1 Acidobacteriota bacterium
CCAAGGGCCTGATGCAGACGGCGATAAAAATTCTGCCGCGCGTTTTGCGTTCGGACGAGCCCACGCACATCAAGGCGGAGGCCGTCTTTCACCTCACCGCCAACATCAGCTATCCCTTCATGGTGATTCTCTCGACGCTGCTCCTGCCCGCGATGATCGTGCGTTTCTATCAGGGCTGGTTCCAGATGCTGTTCATCGACTTGCCGCTGTTCATCGCGTCCAGCTGCTCGATTTCCGGTTTTTATCTCTCGTCGCAGCGCGCCCTGTATCCCAAAACGTGGAAGCGCTCTATCCTCTATATGCCGTTCGTCATGGCCGTCGGCATCGGCCTTTCCGTGCGCAATGCCAAGGCCGTGATCGAAGCGCTCATGGGCGTAAAATCGGAATTCGTGCGCACGCCGAAATTTAAAATTGAAGGCCAGGCCGGCACCTGGAAGAAAAAAGGCTATCGCAATCGCGCCGGCTGGATGCCGTACCTGGAAATCGCGCTCGGCCTCTACTTCATGTCGACGATTGTCTATTCCATCCAGAATGAAAATTACGCCACCGCCCCGTTCCTCTTCCTCTTCGTCTGGGGTTTCCTCTACACCGGAGTCATGTCCGTAGCGCAAGGCTGGATCGAGCGCCTCCGCTTCGGCGTGCAACCCAACGCCGCGTCAGCCGAGGCCCGTGCCTCCGCCTCCGGCGCTCCCGGGTTTTAGGATTCGCTTCTAAGTAGCACAGGCACTCTTGCCTGTGCGGTTTTCTACGCTTAACGGCATCTGCCCATCTACAATCGCGAAACCCGCACAGGCAAGAGTGCCTGTGCTACTTAATTCACCGTTCCTCAACAGGCTCCGGATGAATCGTGACGCGGGCGATCTGCGGGAAATGTTCCTTCACGCGGTCTTCGAGGGCGCCGGTGACGTCGTGGATTTGGGTGATGGGCAGGCTGCCATCCATGGCGCAGTGGCAGGACACCAGAATTTTGTGCTCGACCTGGCGGACGTGAACTTCGTGGCAATCCACCAGCTCGTGGAATTCGCGGGGCAGCGTGTTGATGAAGTTTTCGATGGCGCGGCCGAGGCCGGTCATTTCGCCGCGCTGGCCATCCACGGAAGCGATGTGCGTGCCGAGCGGCTCGATGTGGATATTCACTTTTGCGTGGGCGCGATCCGACGATGCGGCCACGCCGGGAAGTTTGCGAATTTCTTCTTCGAGCTCCGTTGCACGGCGATGCGCTTCGCGCAGGCTCAGGTGTTCGTCGACTTCCAGATGCATCTCGATGAACAGGCGGCCGTCAAGCTGGTCCGCGGAAATTTCGTGGACGGCGAGGCCGAGGCGCGCGGCGATCACGCGTACGGCGTCAAACAAATGTTCTCCCGCGGCGGCGCGCGGTTCCATGTGCACCATCACGTCGGCGGGAACAATTTCGCCGACGCGCCGTTCGACGGCGTCGGAAATAGCGTGCACCTGCTCAAAGCTGGCGGAGCGCGGAACGCTGATGGTCACGTCCACGAAATGCTGGTTTCCCGCGCGCCTCACGCGCACGCGCTCGGTGGAAAGCACGCCTTCGAGTCCTTGAACTTCTTTCGTGACGCGCTCCTGCAAGCCGGCGGGTGCCACGTCGAGCAGCGCGTCCAGCGTGCGTTTCCCCAGGCGCGAACCCACCCAGATCACGATAGCCGCGACAACCAGCGCGGCGATCGGATCGGCGTTCTGCAGCCACGCGACGCCCCAATGCTGGCCAAGCCAGACCGTCCCCATTCCCAGAATGACGACGAAGGTGCTCCACACATCGGTGGAAAAATGAAGCGCGTCGGCTTCCAACGCTTCGCTCGGATACTCGCGCGCCACGCGTGACAGCGCCCGCGAGCGGACCAGATCGATGCACATCGCAAGGCCCAGAATCAGCATGGCCAGCGCGCTCGGCTGCAAATGCACCTGCTTGAAAAGCAGTCGCACAAAAGCCTCGACGATGATGTACACCGAAGTCGCGAGAAGCAGCCCCGTCTCGACGAATGCCGAGAAATTTTCAAATTTTCCGTGGCCGTAGGTGTGCCCGGAATCCGCGGGCCGGTCGGACACGCGCACCGAAAGCCAGGTAAGAATCGCCGCAATCAAGTCCAGCCCCGAATGCAGCGCCTCGGAAAGCACGCCCAGGCTGCCGGTAGCGACAGCCAGAAACACTTTCAGCGCGACAAGGATTAACGCGGAGCCGATGGACCCAAGCGCCGCCATCTGCTTGACCGATGTGGGAGATCGTGTGATGGAGGAATCCTCGACAGGGATTATACGATGGAGGAAGACTTCGTAGCACAGGCACTCTTGCCTGTGCGGTTTCGTAAATCGCACAGGCAGACTACCCGGCATATCGACGATCGCAAAACCCGCACAGGCAAGAGTGCCTGTGCTACTTTTCGTCAGTTAATCGGAGGAGGAGGAACGAGAGGCAAACGTTCCGGTTCGCCGCGCGCGCCGTGGACTTCCACGTCATCGAGCAGCAACGATGGCGCGACCATGGTGGATGGAACTCCGGAATCGGCCGAGCCAAATGCAGCCAGCGCCGTTCCGGCAAAACCCGCCTGCTGGCTCTGCATGAAATCGAAAGCGGTGGCGTCGTTTCCAACCGCGGCGATGTTGCGCACGGCCCGAAGCGTAAGTCCGGAAAGACGCGCGCCGCGAATCAGCGATTCTCTCCCGTCGGCCACGTCGACGCGGTACACGAGCAACGGCAGACGGTCGCCCGATGCCGCGCCCGACGCCGCGCCCATCACGATCTCGGAAAGATCTTCCTGCTCGCGCACTCCGAGGACAGGATTATCCATGGCGCGAACGATGAGGCACCACTTGTTGCCGTTCTGCTTGCACGCATCCATGAATTTTTTCTTCATGTCATCGGGAGAAATGCCGTCCGACGAGGTGAAAAACAGATTGCTGCCCATCGGGCGCGGATCGCCCAGATACGCGGCGCGGCCGTGGCCGTTGGAATGGTCGAGATCGGGTCCCGGACGGCGAGACATCAGAAAATTCAGCAACAGGCCGTTGTTGACGAGCTCGACGCGCTGCGCTTTCACGCCCTCTTCATCCACATCGTACGTGCCCAGCAAATCCCGCCCTTGAAACTGCTTGGCTGACGGGTCATCCAAAAGCGAAACCGTGCCGGGAAGGACGCGCGAACCGAGCTTGCCGGTCCACTCGCTGCGCCCGCCCAGGCGATCCATCAATTGATCGAAGGCCGATTGCATCGCCAGCGGGCCGCGCGCCCCGGAAAGGGATGGCCCCAGCATTTGCGCGAGCAACGAGCCGGCCGCGGGCGCTTCAAACAGCACAGGTCCATCGTAATCTGCCGCGGGAGGAGAAACTCGCAGCGTGATTAATTGTTCTCCCGCCTTTTCGAGGTCCTTCCGAACTGCATCGGCCGCGGGCAACTGGTCGGGACGATGGCGATACACGGCATAGTAATTGTGCAGGGCCATGCCGTCATCCGATTCGGTTTCGAGGCTGGCTTCGATGGCGGCGAGGCTGTGATTGGCGCGAATTTTTGTGCCGTCGCTGTTGAGCAGATAACTCGTGGTGTAGATCAAATGGTAGGTCACGCGCGAGCTGTACAGTTGCGGAAACTGGCGCAAGGCCGCGGAAACGGTTCTGGCTTCCTGCTCCCAATTTCGCGTAGTCCAATCCGAGTCTTGCAACGGCTCGACAGAAACCGTGGGCGTCGCGGCGGAAAAATCGGGAATGCTCGGCGCCTTTGCCAGGCGGGACATAAACGCCTGCTTCTTGGAAAAATTTTCGACGGCGGCTTTGAACGCCTGATCTGTGGCGAGCCAGAGATCCTGGCGCAGGGAATCGTAATCGCGATCGATCCCGATCGTGCCCGTCGAGCCGAGAAAACCGCTGAAGCCTTCATCGGTGATGAAGTTCGAGCTGTCGAGATTATCGTCGCCGACGCGCACATCGACGCTCATGATGCGGTTCCGGCCGGAAGTCGAAGAAACCAGCGCGCCAAATTCCGCGACAATCGTATGCACGTCCAGATCGAGAACTCGGTACTGGATGAAGTAAGGGCGCGCGGGTTGATTCGTGCCCGGAATCGTCAATTCGAGGCGCGTGCGCGCGCGTTCGAGTTCATCCTGCATGGCCGGGAGTGTCTTGTCCGAATCGGCCGCGGCCGGTTGCTGCGTCTGGGCGGCTGAGGCTGTCGCGGCGGGCTGTCGCGGCGGAGCCGCAATGGCTGATCCTACGGACAGCAAAGCAAAAGCAGCCGCCACTGCAAACGCGAGAAAAAAATTAGACGCGGAAATTTTCATTGCGTTCTTCATCCATCTTTTCACGGAACGATTCATCGGCGCACCGCCTGCGTGTCATGCCCTGGCGGCGGCAGGATCGGCGGTTTGTCGGTGGAAGTTTCCTTTTTCTGGACTTCCAT
>PMOP01000074.1:4472-12921 GCA_003161495.1 Acidobacteriota bacterium
ACGATGTCTACCCCGCGAACGAGTTGATCGGGGCGGCCGTCTGCGTACACTTTGTAAACGACCAGCGGCTGCACCTGAAACGCTTGCGGTTGTCCGCGGCCCGTGAACGTAAATCCGCCGGCGATATCGTCGATCAACAATCCAAAGGGTTTCCCCTGGCGCTTGATTTCCTCGATCAGTTTTGTGCGCAGCTCGGCGTTGGATACGGTGAGGCTGCTCTGCACAATCAGGTTTCCTTGCCGTGAGACCGGTTGCGCGCCGATCTGGCGACGGCCGTGCCCGTTGGATACAGGAAAGTCCTTGAGCGGCTGGCGCGACATCTCAAAGTTTTTCAGCACGCCGTGATCGACAAGCGTGACGCGCTCGGACGGAGTTCCTTCATCATCGAATGGATAAAATCCGATGAGAATATCCTTGCCCAGAGCTCTCTGCGTCGGATCGTCATAGATGGAAAGAAATTTCGGAAGGATCGGCGAGCCGACCTTGTCGGCAAACGTCTGGCCTTCGCCGATATCTTTCTGGCGGAAGCCTTCCGCGCGATGGCCGAATACTTCGTGGAAGAAAACGGCAGTGGCGCGGCCCGTCAAAAGCGCGGGCCCGGCATATGGCTCGACCAGCGGAGCGGCCACCAGCCCTTCCAGTTCCTTGCGCAGGACCTGTCCCTGCGCGAGCACGGTCTTATCGTCCGGCGCGTCGGACGGATTAGCCCAGTCAAAATTGTAGTAACGATTGATGTCCATTCCATCAGGCGCTTTTCCCTGAATGAACAATTCCAGCCGGTAATGGACCTGGCCAAATTGCAGGCGTGTGCCTTCGCTGGTGACCTGATACTGATTGTCTCCCGTCGCGCTGAACGTCACGATGGAATTCAGGATTTGCGGCGACGCGCGAAAGGCGCGAGTGTAAAGGCGAACTTTTTCTTCCCAAGGTTTGCGGTCGGGACGGACGGAAACTTCCGGGCCGTAGAAAGTGCGCGGCTCTTCGCGGGCAAAATCCGGAGCGTGTTCAGCGTCTGTTTGGACCTGAACTTCCTTGCTCGTATTGATTTTGATCAGGCCTTCCGAGGCGGCTCGGAATTGTTTGTCGGTCTCCTGCCACATCGCACGGCGAAGCACATCGGGAGCGTTATCGACCGGCACCGCGGTGCCGAAACTTCCCTGGCTGGCAGCGGAATTCCCAACCTTGTGGGTGTTGTCCAGGTCGTAGCTTCCCACGCGAACCTGCGTTTCGAGCCACCGCGAATGGCTTTCCTCGCTCGAGAGCAGCGCGCCATTTGAACCCATGACCTCGGAGCGGTCCGTCGAAGTCAGGATGTAACTCAGGAAGTAGGCCGGCGGAGTCGCCTTGGAAAGGATGGGCAACTCGCGATCCAGCTCCTGGCCCATCGTCACGATGAGAGGCGACGCCTGGACCTGCGTCTCCGCAGCGCCCGCCTCGGGGCTACGAGCGGGCTTGTTTGCCGCAAATGCGTTGAGGGAAAGCAAAGACGAGAGGAGTGCAAGGCCGAAAATTTTCACAGAACTGCTCCATTCCGCCGAAACAGCATTCAAAGTAAAGATAACTAGTGTAAGCCCATTGAGCCGCTGATCTCAACGCGTGCGTTGCGAAGTGTTCCTTCGGTTCTTCGAGCGGCACTACGGCGCAGGCGCCCAAAGAATAGTTGGATGCGTGAAAAGGGCTGCGCGTCGCCACAAGGCTACATCTGTTAGACGCCGGAAAACAGGATTTGGTGTGCAAAAAAAGAAGGCTTGGAGCCGAAGAACCTTGATGCAAACAGGATAGTTATCGAGCTTTTCCTCAGCAAGCAGCGGCCAAATTCTTGCAGACCACCGGCGCCGGATGGCTGCCGTGCGTGACGATCGGGACGACGACTGCCGGAATGACTACAGCCGCGGTAATGGCAATAATCTGCCCCACGGTGAAATGATGGGGAGGAGGAGCGTTCCCCGTGAACGACAATCCCACGTTTGTCGCTACCGCCGCTTCGGTCAGCTCCGAAGGAGTGGCTTTGCCGGGTTGATCAGGCGGCTGATGGCCGTCCCGGATCGTGGCAATCTGCCCTGCGAGAACATCCACGCAGATGCCGTCCAGATTGCAAAATTTTACATGGCCTTCAAATACGATAATCTGGAAAAGATCATTCATATATCCAAGAAAAAAATCCGTGCCCACCACGCCCGCAACTCCCACGGCCGTATGAATTTCAAATTTAGCATTCGGTTTGGATTGCTTGATCACCTGGGAACGCACGCGCCCGTAGGTCAACTCGATTTGCGTCTGCTGCGATGCCGCATTGTGCTGCGTCACCATGAGTGTGGAGCTGGAACCAACATTCAGGACGGAACCGTCGTCAAGTGCGACCCGCGCGCGCCCGCCGTCGCCTGTGCGGACCGCGTCGCCCCAATCCACCATTGTTTTTACCAGCGCAGGCATATTCTGGGCGCCGCGCGCGATGGCCACTTCGGGAATGGCGCGCGAAATCTGCCCCGCTCGCTGCGTACCCTGCGCCGGAACGTCCGGCGGGACGAGGATCGCCAAGGAGAGAAGCACCGTCAGGGCAATCAAGAAAGGGGAACGACTCTTCATAAGGCTCTCCTCAGACAGGCAATTCGCTCCGCGCCATGCGCACCCTTAATTACTGGATCGGCCCGCGACTGTCAACGACTGGAACCCTCGATGTCCCGTAATTGTTAACGGTGGAATCAGTTCGGTGGTCGGCGGTTGTACTCCCGAAGAGAGTCGCGGACAGGAGAAATACGTTGGAGGATCTGCGTGCTGAATAAAATTCAATAAGGCGGGTCCTCGGACGTGGCACCGCGGCTTTCCCGAGTGGACCGCAGGATTCCGGTGTCATCCAAAAAAAAATTGCGGAAACCATAATTTCCAGCGCGCGCCTGAAGTGCAAACGAGCGGATCGTTCCGTCCGCGTTGACCGGTCCGGGCGTGTACTGGATCTGGTAGTTGACGCTCTGGGCCAGCTGCGCGGCCAGGCGCACGCGCTCGCCAACCGCCTCAAACTGGCCGGGATAGTTGCCGCCCTGCGCCGATGCAAAATCGACGAGCGCGCTTCGGATTTCCCGCAAAGATTCCGCGGCGCGCGCTTCGGCTTGCGCCGTGGGATTGCCTTGCCGTTCCGGAACAACGAACCACAGGAAACTCCAAATGGCGGCGAGCAGCACTCCCAGGAGCACGCCCCAGCGGATAAGAATTTTGCCGATGCTTGGCTTCGCTTTGGGCGCATCCGCGCCAGGGGCAGGCGCCGTCAGATCCGCGCCGCAATGCGGGCACAGTTCCGTGGCCTGATTGATTTCATTTTCGCATTCGCGACACGTGAACATAAATTATGTGGAAGTTCGAGAGATGCGCTTGGATGTGCCCCGCGGTCCCGCGCGCGATTCGTCGTGGATCATCGTAACGAAACGCGCGCGCGCGAGTCAATTCGAGGAAAGAGCAATAGGTGTTTCAGCCGAGGGGTGCGCTGGTGGAATCCGCCGTGCCGTTTCCGGTGCTACGGATCGTGCCGCTTTGATCGGTGAAGAAAGATCGCTGGCCGCTCGATCCCGGCACGAGCGGAGTTGCGGTAATTGTGTAGCTGATCACATTGCCGCTAGGATCGGTCGCCGCCGCCGCATAATTGAACCGGTAGCCGCTCTTGGCGCCGGTGGCAAGGATCGAGTCGATCAAATCCGCGGAAGCCGATGTAGCAGCGCCGCCCGAGCCCGGGCCCATGTCCGAAAGGGCATGAGGAAATCCGCCATAGCTGTTCGAATACAGGAGGGCGCTTTCCGTTAGAGTTTTTAGCGTGCTCACTGCCGCGGTCTCATTGGCCTGAATTTTGGAACGCATCAGGTTTGGAATCGCGATGGCTGCAATAATTAAAATAATCGTTACCACGATCAACAACTCGATGAGCGAGAAACCTTTACGCTTCGTATTGCGTATGTTCATGCGATCTCCTGTAGCGTCTCGTGAAATTCTTCGCGGAACTTCGCGCCCGTTAATTACTCCCGATGAATCCTCAACGTGGCAGAACGCTGGAGGGGACTCCGGTCTGCTTGAAACTTTTGCTCAGGGCGGTATTCTACACCGGCCGGGCAGGAATGGGGTGACGAGAAAGTACCATTTTCAGTGCTTCCCCGGACTGGTAGTCCTGGGTCGGCTATGATGCATCGAAATATTGCAGCCAGTCGAATTCATGCCTAAAGAAGCCCATCTCGCGTCGCTCGATCAGTTCCCGGCGCAATACGCGCGTCTCGACGCCGCGCTGCGCACGAAAGAAATGTGCGCGCGCTGGGGATTGCTTGAGGAAACTTTTGTTGAGTGTTTGCGGCGCAGCGCTGAAAAGCGGTTTGGCGGCGCGCAACCCGACCCGGGCGAGGTCGAGGCCTACCTGAAATTTCTTCACCTTGAGGATCTGGCGCTCGCCTGCGCGTGCAGCAAAGGGATCGAGAAAGCCTGGGAATTTTTCATCGCCCATTTCCGGCGGGACCTGCGCAACGCCGCGAGCGCCATGCTTCGAGGATCGGGCGTCGCCGATGACGCGCGCGCCGAGGAACTGGCCGATTCCCTCTACGCGGAATTGTATGGCGTGCGTTCCGGCTCGGACGGACGGCGAAAATCCCTGTTCGAATATTTCCACGGCCGCAGCAAGCTTTCCACGTGGCTGCGCGCCGTCTTGGCACAGAAACAGGTAGACATGTTTCGAACGAGCGGCAGAACGGTTTCCCTGGAAGCCGAAATCGAAGGGGAAGCGCCGCGCGAATTCGCTGACTGCGCGGCATCTTCCCGCGCCGATCACGATCCGGACCGCGAAAGGTATCTTGGCCGGTTCGACAAAGCGCTCTCAGCGGCGCTAGGAAGCTTAACGGCGCGCGATCGCATGATTCTGGCCTGCTATTACGTGGATCGGCTTTCGCTGGCGGAAATAGGGCGCCTGCTGCGCGAACACGAGTCAACCGTGTCACGGCAGCTGGAACGCATCCGCCGCGCTTTGCGTGAGAGCGTGAAGCAAATGTTGCAGCGCGAAATTCCCGCCGGCGATGGCCGGCCGTCGGAATCGCCTCTTGACGCGGCGCAAGTGGAATTGACGTTCGAATACGCCCTGGAGGATTGGCCATTCGACCTTTCGAAAGCGCTTTCCATATCGGAGCAGCCAGCGGAGACGCCCGAGGACAAGGTATGAAACAGTCGCGCAGCCGCCGCGGTAATTCGAGTCCGGTTTATGTAGCGCCCGCCTTCAGGCGGGCATTTGCGCGAACCCATCGTGCCCGCCTGAAGGCGGGCGCTACAAATTCATTTGAACTGAACAGTCACGGAAAAATGTCACGCGAGAATGACGATGCAAGATATCTGTAACGAATCGTTCTAAATAAAGGCAGCCTTACATAAGCGCTGTTTTAGTAAGGAAAAGCTTTGATGGACTCAAAAGATAGAGACGAATCCAAAATCCGGCGCCGTGAAGAAACATTGGCGCGGCGCATGGGCGAGGCTCTTGACCGGATCGATCCTCGCGGCGCCGGAGCGTGCCCCGACGCCGAGATTCTCGCGGCTTACGCGGAGCAGGCGCTCGGGCCCGATGAAGCAGCGCAGTGGGAAGGGCATTTTGCGGCGTGCGGAAGGTGCAGAAAAATTCTGCGCGTGCTCGCCGCTTCCACGGACACGCCACTCGCGGGGAAAGAAGTCGCCCAACTCGGTGAACTCATCTCCGCGGTTCGCTCCCCGGTTCATTCCCCGGTTGAAATAACGGGGAAACCCGCGCGGCATGCGCGTCCGAAACTCGTTGATTGGCGCACGCGCTGGCTGGCGCCGGCTCTCGGCGTGGCCGCCGCTCTGGCGGTGTGGTTCGCGATGCGGCCGCCTTGGCGCGCGACGGAACGACGCGCTTCGCAAACTTTGATCGCGCAGGCGCCAAAGGAAGAGACGCTTCCCCTTAGCCCGGCTAGCCCGACGCCCATGCAAGCGGAGCGGCTGTCCAGAGTCGCGCCACAGCAGGACCAAAAGGCGCTTGCCGTCCCTGATATTCTGGCCGGAAATACGCAATCACTGAATTCGCCCGCTGGAGCGTTGGTAGAACGCCGCGTTGAGGCGAACCATGCGCTCAAGAAAGAATCGTCAAGCGCGGATGCTGCGACAGGGACGCTGCAAAAAGAGGGAAAATCACGGAGTCTCGCGGACAAACTTGACGCACTACCTCCAACGGAACCGGCTTCTCCACAACCTCCGCAGGCAAAAGCCGCGCTCGGGCATCCTGCCGCCCCACCGCCACTCCCTGCGGCTCGCGCGCAGTCTCAAGCGACGACGGTTACTGGATCGGCTCCGCTCGTCGAAACAACGAACGGAGCGCTGAGCGCGACAGTGCGGCCGGAAAAGAACGCGGACGTGCCTTTGAACGGGCGCAATTACCAGGCTCTCCAAACATTCGGTCCGGCGCGGAAATTCTTCACTTTATTAAAAGCCCCGTCCGGATTGATGCTCTGGCGCGCCGGACAAGGCGGAATGATCGAGCATTCTACGGATGCAGGAAAGTCATGGGTCGCGGAAATCAGCCCATCCCAGGAAGATTGGTCCGCCGGCGCGGCGGTTTCAGACACCATATGCTGGCTCGTAGGCCGCAATGGCGCGATTGCGCGAAGCACGGACGGGAATCAGTGGGAACGCGTTGCGCCCCCAGCGCAGGCCGCGCTTGCCGCAGGAAAAATGGCGGATTGGAGCGGCATCACGGCGCGAGACGCCCAGACCGCGACGATTACGGCGAGCGATGGGCGCAAGTTTGCCACCTCGGACGGCGGAAAAACCTGGCAGGCGCAATAGCAAAATTAGTCTGCAAGAAAATTGGGCAGCCTCGTTCTAAGCAATGAAGGATGAAATCAGATCCTCATTGGAGACTGCCATGAAAAACGCCACCTTGTTTAAGCTTCTGGCCGCCGCGGGGCTTTCGATCCTCCTGCTGGGCTTGCCGCCACTGTATCGTTCTCGTTCCGTTTTTGCGCAATCCACAAGGGAAGCTGCCGCGCCGGCGGGCGACGGCACGGTCACTACTACGCTCGCGGATCAGTCGGAGCTTGCCCTCACCGTCTACAACTCCGACATCGCTCTCGTGCGGGACGTGCGGCAAATCACGCTCGCGGCTGGAGATTCGCGGCTGCGCTTCATGGACATCGCCGCATCGATCAATCCCGCAACGGTGCACTTCCGTTCGCTGACCGAACCCGCGAAACTCAGCGTGCTGGAGCAAAATTACGAGTACGACCTGCTCGATCCCAATAAATTGCTGCAGAAATACGTGGGGCGGGAAGTCACCATGATGCGCGGAGATCAGGAAGTGAAAGCCACGCTGCTCTCCGACAATGGCGGCCAGGTCTGGAAGATCGGCAACGACATCGTCACCAACATCGGCTACAACAGCCTGCGTTTTCCCGAAGTGCCGGACAATTTATACGAGCGGCCGACGCTCCTGTGGTCGCTCGAGAACTCCGGGGCGCGCAAACACAAGGTGGAAGCTTCGTACATGACGGCAAACCTGTCATGGAGCGCGGACTATGTTTTGAATGTGGCGAAGGACGAAACGAGCGGCGACCTTGACGGCTGGGTCACGCTTGTCAATCACAGCGGCGCGGCGTTTAAGAACGCGCAACTGCAGCTCGTAGCGGGCGACGTTCATCGCGACCTTCCCATCAATGGCCGCAACTTCAAGAGTCTTGCCCAGGTCGACACAGTCAATGCGGCGTTGGCACCTGCTCCATTTCAGCAGGAATCGTTCTCCGAATATCATCTCTATTCGTTGAATCGCCGGACATCGATCTTCGATCAGGAATCAAAACAAATCAGCCTGCTCAACGCTTCGCGTTTTCCTTTGCGGAAAGTGTACGTCGTGAACGGACAGAACTATTACTACCGCCAGGCGGCGCAGCCCGGCGCGCCCGTGAAAGATCCCGTGCAGGTTTTTTACAAATTCAAGAACGAAGAAAAATCCGGGCTGGGGATGCCGCTGCCCGCGGGAACCATTCGCGTGTACCAGCAGGATTCGCGCGGCGGTTCGCTCTTTGCCGGCGAGGACCACATCGACCACACGCCGAAGGACGAAGAGGTCGGCCTGCACATTGGCAATGCGTTTGACATCGTGGCCGAGCGCAAGCAGACGGATTACAAGGTGCTCCCAAGTTTCCTATCGGGCCGGGTCTATGAATTCGAGTATGAGATCACGCTGCGCAACCACAAGGACTCGCCAATCACCGTCGAAGTGAACGAACCGATCGGCGGCGACTGGGAAATGGTCAGCTCGACGTATAAATTCACGAAGACCGCCGCGTTCGCCGCGCAGTTCGATGTGCCGGTCGATAAGGACGGCACGTCGGTGCTGAAATATCGCGTCCGCGTAAAATACTAGCCTGTGGAGTGAGTTGCGCGTTTTCGTGGCGCAGGCTTCAGCCTGTGGGTTTAGATCTTGCAA
>PMOP01000485.1 GCA_003161495.1 Acidobacteriota bacterium
ACTCGAACTTCCTTACCGACTTCGATCACAACGTTCTGGCGCTCAATTCGCTTGAAACCTTTGGCCTCGGCGCGAACCGTGTAGGTGCCGGGCGTCAAGTTTGGAGCGTTATACTCTCCCGCGTCATCCGTGGTCAGCGTGCGCGTAACGCCGCGCTCCGTGTCCACGACCGAAACCGTGGCGCCGGCGACCACGCCGCCACTCTGGTCCGTAACCGTTCCCAGGATGCGGCCCGCGCTGCCTTGCGAAAACGCCGGGACGCCGATGAACAGAATCGCAAGCGCGCAACCCAGCCAGCGCGCTGCCTTTCCACGCCAACTATTTGAAGTATTCATTTCTGAACCTCTCGTTTATCCAATAGGATTGAATTCCGATCCCAACACCCACTACCCAACTAAAGATCACCCACTGCTCAAACTCAATAAACTTGCAAACAGGCCCATTTTCGCTTTCCGCAAACAGAGCGAAAATAAATCCGTGAGGGCCCAAAACTAAGTTCAGCCTTGCGGGCGCGCTTCTTTCCGTCCGGCGAGCAACATCGCTCGCGAGCCGGACGCACAAACACGCTTCCCGCATGCCATGAATTTTTCGATCAAAGATTCAGAAAACCAAAATGAAATTAGCCATACCGACAAAAGTTATTGACAGCACCCACCAATTTGATGAGGAGAGGGTAGTTCCGCGCAATGGAGCAAGTCAAGAGATATTTTGGGGCAGGTGGCTATTTGGACAAAGGCTTATCTCGGGAAAGAGGCAGAGAGATGGGTTAGGTAATATTCTTATTACTTATTTTATGTGTTAATATTGGCTGAAGAGGAAATGGGAAGCCGTATTTGAAATATGGACCCGCTGCCCGGCGCGCTGTGCACTTCAATTGTTCCCGCATGGACCTCGGTAATCCAGCGTCCGATGGACAATCCCAAGCCCACTCCGCCCAACTCGCGTGTGCGCGCTTTATCCGCGCGATAGAAGCGCTCAAACACATTGGGCAGGTCCGCCTCGGCAATGCCGATTCCGGTGTCGCGCACTTCCGCCACCGCGAAGCCGTCGTTCCGTTGCAGGGAAACTTCCACCCGTCCATTCGCGGGCGTATATTTCACGGCGTTATCGATCAGAATCAGGAACAGCCGCCGCAACGAACTTGCGTCTCCCAGAATCCACAGGGAGTCGCTCGGAATTTGTTCCTTGAAGCCGATTTGTTTGGCCTCGGCCAGAGCGCTGCCCTGATGGCAGGCCTCGTGCAAAACTTCCGCCACATTCGTGGGCGTGAAATGCAATGTTTCAGCGCCTGAATCGGCGCGGGCCAGAAACATCAGCTGCTCGATCAAGGCCGAAGTTTTCTCTAGTTCAGCAAGAACTTCGGCGATGACCTCTCGATATTCCTCCGGGGAGCGCGCCTTGCGCAGAGACAATTCCGCGCGCGTTCGCATCACGGCCACGGGTGTGCGCAATTCGTGAGAGGCATCCGCCGTGAACTGCGTGATTTTCTTGAACGCGGCTTCCAAACGCTCCAGCATGCCGTTGAGCGTTTCCGAAAGCCGCTGCAGTTCATCCCCGGTGTCCGGCACGAGCAATCGGCTGGAAAGATTTTGCGCGCTGATGGTCCGCGCCGTTTGCGTGATCTGGTCCACCGGAGACAGCGCCCGCGTGCTAATCCAGTACCCTCCGCCGGCCGCGCACAAGAGCAGCGTGGGGATGGAAATGTAGAGCATCAACTCGAAATGGTCCAATGCTTCGTAGAAATCGTCCATTTCAAAGGCGGATTGAATGAAGTAGGATTCGCCCCCCACGCTGACCTTTTCGTTCCAGATCCGCAGCGGCACTTCTTTCCCCAAATACTCAGTGATTCTTCGTGTGTTGCTCGACGGGCGTGGAACTCCGTAGTCACTCATCACCGTGGAGCGATATAGCCAGTTGCCCTGCTCGTCGGAAACCTGCAGGAGCGCGCCGCCTTGCCGCAATTCGGTATGTTCGCGAAGCCCGTCTGGCAGATCTTCCTTCTGGCCCCGTTGAATCACTCTCACAATGAGCTGGTGCACTCCCTCGGCGCGAATTTGCAACTCTTCGTCAACCGTCTTGCGAATGCTGTGGCGCATTTCGATATAGGCGCTCACCCCAAACGCACACAGCACCACGGCCAGTATCGCAAAATACCATGCCGTCAGTCGCAGTCGAATAGGAAGCGTCATCAGGATGCCTTGCCGCCCTCTCGAATGGTGTAACCCGTTCCGCGAATGGTCTGGATCAGCTTAACTTTGTGATCGCGATCCACTTTGCTGCGCAACAGACTAATAAAAGCGTCCAGCGTATTTTCTTCCACGTCGTCGTTGGAATCCCACACCGAATGCACGATGGTGTTTCTTGGGATGACTCTTCCGGCGCGTCGCATCAGGAATTCCAGCAAACGAAATTCCGTGCGGCTCAGGGAAATTTCCTCGCCGTGGCGCGTAACCACATGCGTGGCCGGATTCAAAATCAAATCGCCAACTTGCAAAACTGTCGGCCGGTCCGCGGAGCCGCGCCGCGAAACCGAGCGAAGCCGCGCCAGGAACTCCTCAAAGGAGAACGGCTTGGTCATGTAGTCATCTGCGCCGAGGTCGAGCCCTTTGACGACGTCCGGCACAGTGTCGCGCGCGGTGAGAACGAGAATCGGCGTTTTGTTGCCACCCTTGCGCAAACGCCGCGCGACTTCGTAGCCATCGATTCCAGGAAGCATCAAATCCAGCACGATGGCGTCATACTCGAGCGCCTGGGCCAATTCGAGCGCGTCGCGCCCGTCGAATGCCAGACTGACGGAATGATTTTCTTCCTCGAGGCCCTTTTTGAGCAGCTCCGCCATTTTTTTCTCGTCTTCCACAATGAGGACATGCATTGCCGGCACTCTCCCAATCAAACCACAGCAACCTGAAAATGCACTGAAACGCCTTCTGGACAGATTCTAGGCCCTTGCTACGATGAATGGAAAGTGAGCATTGGGAGTGAGACAACGCGACTCCAAAGCAAGCCGCTCTATTCACCATTTTTTCAAGCTGATTTGGTAATGTGTTCTGAAGGCGAGCCTTGGAATTACAATTGGTGAAATTATCATGCAGCAATGGAAAACAATTCTCTCCATCCTGGTTGCCTTCGCGGTTCTTGCGGCCGTTTATGGAGTGTCGGTGATAAAGCGAGGTTTCCGCGCAACGGATCAGCCTTCCGCCGTCGAACGAATCATGGCGCGGGCAGTGCGAAACGTGAGCATTCCGCAAATCGCGAGGAATGAAAGAAATCCTTGGACGCCGAATCCCGCAATGATCGAGCAGGCGCGTGACACTTTTACGAGTAAATGTGCAGGCTGCCACGGCAAGGATGGCGACGGCCGGTCAGGGATTGGCCAGAATCTCTATCCCAATGCACCGGATTTGCGGCAACCCGAAACGCAAAACCTTACGGACGGCGAAATCCACTACATTATCCAAAACGGCGTGCGCCTGACGGGGATGCCAGCGTTGGGGAATCCGCACGTCGGACAAGATGACAACGCTGCGTGGAAGCTGGTTCTCTTCGTCCGATCCATCGGGCTGACCACACTCAAGGAAAGGGCCGAACAGAACTCGACTGCGGCCTCGGCGCACTACGTCGGTTCCGCGGCTTGCCAGAAATGCCACGCCGAGATCTACGCGAGCTGGAAGAAAACCCCGATGGCTAACGTGGTGCGCGATCCGCGCGAACACCCGGACGCGATCAACCCCAACCTCTCCACAAATAATGTAAGCCCGAAGTTCACGAAGGATCAAATCGCGCTGGTCTACGGAAGCATTTGGAAGCAGCGCTATTTCACCAAAATTGGCGATGACTATTTTCCCGAGCCCGCGCAGTGGGACGTGATCAACAAGAAGTGGCTTAAGTATTTTGTTCCCAAAGGAGGGGACTGGTGGGAGCCGTTTTATCCACCCGACAATATGAAGCGCCCCACCGGGCCAACTTGCGACGGCTGCCACTCCGTGGACTACAACATTCAGACCAAGCAAGTGACGGAATGGAATGTCGGCTGCGAGAGCTGTCACGGCGCGGGCGGCGACCATGTCGCAAATCCGACGCATGCCGCCATCCTCAATCCGGCGCGGCTCGACTATGTCGCCGCGAATGACACCTGCATCCGCTGCCACTCGCAGGGCCGTCCCCCGACGAACCCGATCGACGGCAAATATTACGACTGGCCGGTCGG
>PMOP01000154.1 GCA_003161495.1 Acidobacteriota bacterium
ACTTCCACGAGGTTCACGTTGCGGACGATCGCGCCCTGGCGGTCCACCTGCGCGGGAGCCTGCGGCGGCGCTGGAGGTTGCGCCTGCTGCGCCCTTACAGCGGCGACAGCCGCGACGAAACACAGGATGACGATCCAAACAACCGGTTTTTTCATGATTGTCATACGTAGGGCCCAAGCGCGGCTTCCATCTGCGCGGCGCGCCAACCCAAAGATGCTCCCAACTGCTCGAAGTATACTCGCAAATCCTTTGGCAGCGGAGCGCGAACTTCCACCCAGGCGCCCGTCGACGGATGTGAAAATCCGATGCGCGCCGCGTGCAGAAAATTTCGCTCAAGAAGAGGCAGGTTGCGCGTGCCGGCGCGCAGGCTGCGCGGCGCGCCGTAAAGCGTGTCTCCCACAACGGGATGCCCAGTGGCCGAAAAGTGCGCGCGGATCTGGTGTGTGCGCCCGGTATGGAGAACGGCCTCGACCAGCGTGCATCCATCCAGGCGCGCGACCACGCGCCAGTCGGTGCGAGCGTGGCGACCCTTGGTCGCGCGCGCCGTCATACGCGTGCGCCGCCGAGGATCGCGGGAAATAGGCAGCGTGATCGTGCCGGAATCGCGCGGCATCTTGCCGTGGACCAGCGCCAGATAAATTTTTCGGACGTTGCGCGAACGAAATTGCTCGGAGAGATGTTCGTGCGCCTTGTCGTTCCGCGCCACCACCATCGCGCCCGAGGTTTCGCGGTCCAGCCGGTGCACAATTCCCGGACGCAGCGCGCCGCCCGCCTCGGAAAGTTTTCCCAGCCGGTGCAGCAGCGCATTCACCAGCGTCCCACGCGAATGCCCAGCTCCAGCATGAACCACCATCCCCGCAAGTTTGTTCACGATCACGAAATCGTCGTCCACGAGCAACAGATCGAGCGGCAAATCTTCCGGCAGAGCCTCCAGCGCCGGCCGCGACAGGACTTCGATCTCGACGCTTTCACCAGCCGCAACACGGTGAGAAACTTTGGCAATCTTCCCATCCACGTGGACGTGGCCATCGCGGATCAGTTCCTGAATGCGCGTGCGGCTAAGCTCCGGAACCCGCTGCGCGACAAATAAATCCAGCCGCCGCCCGGAGTCTCCTGATGCGGCAGTCAGCTTTTGATGTGTTGCAGGATTCTCCGACATGAAGAGTGCATTCTAGCTGGATTTCTTCCAAAAGAAATGGGAGCAATCGAGTTCCTGCAGGACCTGAAAAAAATCCCCGGGTCTAAAGACCCGGGCTACAGCACCAGCTTCACGCCCCAGCTGTAGCCCGCCTCTTCAGAGGCGGGGATTTTCTTTCGCTCAACGGCGCCCACGCTCAGTGGAAGCCACCTGCTCGCGAGACCCGACCAGCAACTCAAAAAGCACCAATATCGCGCCGATCGTAATCGCAGAATCAGCCACGTTGAACGCGGGCCAAATGTACGTCCACAGCCGCACTTCCAGAAAATCGGTCACGCCCCCGTGCATCAATCGGTCGAGCGCATTTCCAGCCGCGCCGCCAAGTATCAGCGCGAGCCCGCATTGCGCCAGCGGCCCTCCTGCGCGGCCCGTGAAAATCATCCACACGAGCAAACCCATCACGGCAACGGAACTCAGCACCAATAGCGGCGCGAGCCACGATGAATTGGAATTCGAGAACACGCCAAATGCGATTCCGGGATTCTGGCTATGAACTAGAACCACGATGTCCGAAACAATGGAATGGCGGAAGAAGGGACTCGTGTACCGTTCAATAGCAAATTTCGTGGCGCGATCCGCTGCGAGCACCGCGAGCGATACCCACAGCCAGCGCGCCCCTGGCGTCCCGCTCACGAGGACGCGGCCCCTTGTCCTCCCGCGTGGCCCGAAGCCGCCAGCGTCTCTTCAATTTCGGTGAGCGCCTTCACGCACCGCTCGCACACGGTCGCATAATCGGCGTTTTCGCCGACGTGCGTGGAATAATTCCAGCAGCGTTCGCATTTCGCGCCGTCGGCACGACGCACCGCAACACTCAACCCTGGAAGCAATTCCGATTTCTGCGGGTCGGAGTCCGCCGTTGCGGCCAGCTCCACCTGCGAAACGATGAAGAAACCCGGAAGACGGCCTTTATATTGTTCAAGCAACGGAGCCAAATCCTGCGCCGCGCTCAATACAACTTTGGCTTCGAGCGCTCCTGAAATTGTTTTGGCGTTACGCGCGGATTCAAGCGCGCGCAGCACTTCCGTCCGCACCGCCAGCAACTTTTCCCAGTTCGCGGCCTTGGCCGCATCGAGCGGAGAGCCGAGGGCCTCGGTCATCGGAAATAAAGCCAGATGCGCGCTCTCCGGATCGCCGGCAACATGCGGAAAATATCTCCAGATTTCCTCGGCCGTGAAAACCGTGATCGGTGTCGAGAGGCTTAGCAGCGCCTTCGCGATGCGATACACGGCGGTTTGCGCCGAGCGGCGCGCGCGGTTTCGCGCGGCGAAAGTGTAGAGACGGTCTTTCAGCACATCGAAATAAAACGCGCTGAGATCCACCACGGCAAAATCATGCAGCGCGTGGAAAACGCGGTGGAATTCAAATCCCTCGTACCATTTGCGGCATTGCGCCACCAATTCCGCCGTGCGCGAAAGCATCCAGCGGTCAAGCTCTTCCATTTCGGCGTCGGGCACCGAATCGCGTGCGGGATCGAAATCGGCGAGATTTCCCAATGCGAAGCGAAACGTGTTGCGCAGCTTGCGGTACGCATCGGAAAGCTGCGTCATCACGTTGTCGGACATGCGCACATCCGCCGTGTAATCCTGTGACGCAACCCAAAGCCGCAACAAATCCGCGCCCCACTTTTCGCACACCTCCGTGGGCAGCACGGTGTTGCCCAGCGATTTCGACATCGGCTGGCCCTTGGCATCGAGCGTCCATCCGTGCGTGAGCACGTGCCGGTAAGGCGCGCCATTGCGCACGGCAACGCCAACGAGCAGCGAGCTGTGAAACCATCCGCGATACTGGTCCGGCCCTTCCAGATACATATCCGCCGGCCAAGGAAGTTTTTGGCCGTCGGCGTCGAGACGATCGAGTACAGCAAGATGCGAGGATCCCGAATCAAACCACACATCCAGAATGTCGGTTTCCCTGCGCCAGTCGGACGCGCCACAGGAACAGCTCGTGCCCGCGGGCAACAGTTCTTGCACGGGATGCGTGAACCACGCGTCAGCGCCCTCCACGGTGAACCATTTCTGCACGAGCGCATGCAGCGCCGCGTAGTCGTCAAACTGTTTTCCGCACTTCTCGCAATACAGGATCACCAGCGGTACGCCCCAATACCTTTGCCGCGAAACGCACCAGTCCGGCCGCTCCGCGATCATCGAGTGAATGCGTTCCGCGCCCCACTCCGGCGTCCATTTCACCTTGGAGATTTCCGCAAGCGCACGCGATCGGATCGGGCCCGCACCTGTCCCCCCTCCATCCAAATCGATGAACCATTGTTCGGTGGCGCGAAAAATAACTGGATTGTGGCAGCGCCAGCAATGCGGGTAGCTGTGCGAAATTTTTTGTTCGCCAAGCAGCGCACCGCGATCGCGCAAGAGCGTCACGATGATGGGATTCGCCTCAAAAACCGTTTTCCCTTTGTATTCCGATAGTCCTTCCAGATAGCGGCCGTGTCCATCGATCGGCGCGTACGCCTCGATGCCGTATTTCTGCCCGGTCTGAAAATCCTCAACGCCGTGTCCCGGCGCGGTGTGCACGATGCCGGTGCCTTGATCGAGCGTGACATAATCGGCCAAAACCGCGGGCACGATCAAATCCAGGAACGGATGCTTGAATTTCAGCTCCACTAAATCTTTTCCCTTCCACGGCCCGCGCACGCTCGTGGCTTCGAGCTTCAGCGCATCGAGCGCGGGCCCGACCAAATCCGCCGCGAGCAATAGCGCGCCTGCGGAAGTTTCGGCCACGACATAATCATAATCAGGATGAAACGCGAGCGCGCGATTGTGCGGCAGCGTCCAGGGAGTAGTTGTCCAGATCACGGCACTCACGCTGGAGCCAAGTTTTTCCGCCGCGGCGCCCGGCTCAACGGCAAATTTCACCCAGATGGAAGGGCTGGTGTGATCCTCATACTCCACTTCCGCTTCCGCCAGCGCCGTGGAATCGACAATGCACCAGTACACAGGCTTGAGCCCGCGATACACGTAACCCTTTTCGAGAAACGTAACGAAAGCGTCAGCGATCGTCGCTTCGTACTGCGGGCTCATCGTCAAATAAGGGTCTTCCCATTGCCCGAACACTCCAAGCCGCTTGAAATCCCGCCTGTGCTGATCCACGTAGCGCGAAGCGAACTCGCGACACATGCGCCGAAATTCTCCGGGCGGCACGCTTCCCTTTTTTCCGCCGAGTTCTTTTTCCACCTGCGTTTCAATGGGCAGCCCGTGGCAATCCCATCCGGGAACATAGGGCGCACGAAAGCCCGCCATGGTTTTCGATTTCACGACCATGTCTTTCAAAATTTTATTGAGGCCAGTGCCGAGATGAATCGTGCCGGTCGGATAGGGCGG
>PMOP01000541.1 GCA_003161495.1 Acidobacteriota bacterium
CAACAGCAGCAGCCATTCGTTCCGGGAACTTTCGCTTGCAGCGCGTCCATCTTGAGCCGCAGGCGCAGTGCGGGGTCGCCGATGATGAGCGCCGCGTCGGCGCGGGCCAGCATTTTGTCCGGGTCGGGCGGCATGTCGATAAATTCGGGATCGATATTCCAGTGTCGACGACTGAGAATCCGCGCGAGGCCGACCGAGCTGCGCGAATTCGTGTCCAGCGCAAAACTATTCGCCATTTCGATCGGCACTTTGGAAACGACGAGCAGGCTGCGGACTTCCTGCTTGGATGCGATGGCCATTCCCGGCAGCGCGACTACATCGTCCATGCGCTGGTATTCAATGGAAGGAATGATGCCCACATCGGCGCGGCCCGCGCGCAAGTCCTCCGCGCACTGCGACGGCACGGCAAATGAAAGTTCATACTTGCCCGCCAGAGGACCGTCAGTAAAACCCCAGACCAGCGGCGCGGTGTTCAGGAATTCAACGATGGAGATGCGCAGTTTGCCCATGTTCGCGGACGCCAGGAAACAATTGAATATAGCATAGCCACGGCTGGCGATCCGAATGGCAGCGCTTCCGCCGGCGGCAGATTGATTGGAATCATCATCGATCTGGATATTAAAATCGTTGGTACCGGTGAGTTGATCGTGCCTGGGTCGCAAGTGTCGCCTCCTTCAGGAAATTTTGCTCAGCAACTCCAGGCCTCGAATGCGGGACATGAGGTTGATGCAGCAGGCGCGGGGTCTGTCAGCGGAACAGCAATTACAGGGACCGAGGACCTCAACGATGTTTTCAATACCGGGCTTAAAACCGCTCTTTCCTACACCGCTACATTGTCCGCCGATACGACCAATGCAGGGCGATTCCTGGTACAAGGTTCGCTCGCGAGCACGCCCGCTCAAACCCAGAACTTCGTCCTCTACCAGATAAGTAGCACCCAATTTCTTGCCGTCGAAACCGATTCGTCTCAATTCGGCTCGGGAATTCTCGAACAGCAGTAGTTACCCCTGCCTATGAGGGGCGTGTTCTAGATTGCATTTGCTTTTCGGATTGCAGATTCCCTTAGGGCTTAAGGCCCAACGCGAGTGCCGGGTTGGTTTTCGTCATCAGGTTAATATCAGCCACAGAGATTCCTTCTTTGTGCAGCGCCGTCATGAAATCCAGCAATCCTTGAGGTTCGAGCGGGCGCTGCGGCTCCGGCGGCTTTTGAACTGATCCGAAATCCGTAGCGAGAATACAGGATTTTGGACCAATGGCTCCAATGGCCTTGGCATAATCGCTAAGACTGACAACCGGATTCGTGCCGAGGGTTGCGCCATACACGAACTCGATGAATGCGCCGTCCCGGGCAGCCGCTTGCATCTGGGCAATTGTCATCCGAACTGAGGCTGCCATCGCATGGGTGACCACGATGTGCGTGACTCCCCGCTGCCGCGCCTCATGAACTACCAGGTCTCCTTCTTCTCCGGAAATGTGTCCTGTCTCGAGAACGAGGTCATGATGCTGTGCAACGAAATCAATTAACTGCATCACACTCGGTAATAGCCGGCCATTCTCCGAAACGCGCACAAATGGACGCGTTTCTTTTTCGGTCTTCACAACGTTTTCGGCATCGAAAGTGGGCAGCCAAACAACTCTGCCCCAGCCGCCCTTCATGGCAGCCATGTGCTTCACTGCTTCCAGATTGATTCCGCCGACGGCCAGATCCTGGGTGATACCTCCGAACAGCTCAATGCCTGGGACGTCTTTCCGGATCATGTAGACAAGCGCAGCCGTATCCTCCCAATGATTCTTCATCACCAGGCCACGCATCCCCATCTTTTTCGCAAGCCGCGCTAAATCGTCGGCGTCGATGGCGCGGTCTACACTGTCGGGGCCTTGATGCACGTGGAAGTCGATGGCTCCCGTTAAATTCAAATCCGAATCTGATTGCCCACGCGTTAGCACGGGGAACATGAACAAAATGATCCAAATCCAACTAACTTGCCTTATCAAAATGCGGGAGAATTGTGAAAACATTTGATTCTCCTTTCGGTAGCAATGGCTTGGCCTCGGCTCAAAGTCAAAAAGGGCCGGAAAAAAAGACTTCTCCCGACCCACCGAGCAATCCAAGCTGCTTTACTTAGTCCAGGCCGCGCGAATCGGTTGGCCGATCAGCAACGCCGGGTCGGCGCCCTTGCGCGGGACGAACTTCTGCGGGCGGCCGCCCCATACTTCTGCTGTGTAAAGGTTGCCGTCCTGGTCCACGCCGAACTGGTGTGTTCCCCAGAGGCCGCCGGGCTCGGGGGTCATCGTGCCCCACGTGTAGAGCAGCTTTCCGTTCAGGTCGTATTTGTAGAACTTGAAGTTGCCGTGGCCGTCGGACATCCAGAGGTGCTGGTCCGCGGTCATGAAGATGTGATACGTGGCGGTCGGCCCGTCGCCGAGGTACCACTGATTGAGGAATTTTCCGTTTTCATCGAAGATCTGAATGCGCCGGTTGCTGCGGTCGTTGATGTAGAGACGGCGCTGGTTGTCGATCGCGATGCCGTGAACGGTATTGAAATAGTTGGGGCGCTTTTCCTTGCCGCCGGCTTCGCCTCGCTCGCCCCAGGCCATCAGGAACTTGCCGTTCTTGTCGAATTTCACGACGCGCGTTTCCTCGTAGCCGTCGGTGACGAAGAAGGTTCCGTCCGGCAGCCAGGCGATGTCAGTCTGGCGGCCAAATGTTTCGCTCGGAGAACCGGTCTTCTGGATGTAGGACGGGCGCGCGGTATTGCCCGTCATCTTTGCGTTTCTTTCGGTCGTCGTGTTCAAGGTGCCGATGGTCTGGAGAAGTTTCTTGCCGTCGTTGCTGAAGATGCGGATGACCTCGTGGCCATCGTCGATGGCCCACACGCGCTTCTCCGGGTCATAAGGATTGATCAGAATTTTGTGGACGCGGCCCTGCGATAATACATTCGGGTTGTCCGGCTTGAACAGCGAATCCCACTGCGTCCACGCCTCTTTCACATTTCCCTGGCTGTCGTAAACCGTGATGATGTGCTTCCAGCGATAGTCTTTTCCATCGACGCCCATGTAGTCGTCGGAGGCTTCTCCCGGGCTGGCGTATGGGCCTACCGACGCGTTCCGCCCGTACATGCCGCGCCCGGGAACTTCCACGTGCGCCTTCAATCCAAAAGCGGTTTCGAGTTCGACGTAGGCTTTCTTGACGTTTGTTAAATCGGGAAGCTCGCCGCGCATGGCCACGAAGATACGATCCGGGTTCTGCGCGAACACGCCCTGCACCGCGCCCCACGTCCAGCCTTTTTCTTCCGGAAATAATGTGGATAAAGGTTTGGGCCAGTTCGGGTCGACACGATACGGGCCATCCACCAATTCGTCGCTCGGGTTTGCGGGATCGACCCACTGCCCCGCCGCCTTTTGCTGCGCCGCACTCGCCTTCCCGGCGCTCGAGAAAATTATTAACGTCATGACGCCGAACACGGCGCAGATCATAGCTCCGACAACAATCGCTCGAACAGCTGCTTTCATGGGGCTTCCTCCTCGGTTTTACATCTTGGATTGCTCATCCTAAATTTCTTTTCGCGATCTTGGCAGGACTTTTTTATTTCAAGATGGCGTCCGCGATAGCCTTCAATTCCGGGCCGCTGATGGTGGGCGCGGGGCCGAGCGGAAGCGGCGTGATGCCATTCCTGGCAATAAACGCGGCCCGCCATCCCGCCTTCATCGCGCCGAACACGTCCCAGGGATGCGCGGCAATGAGCAAAAGTTCCCCGGGCTGCTCGCCAAGATGCGCCGCCGCGCTGCGGTACACTTCCAGATCTGGCTTGAAACGCCGGACGGAATCCACGGAAATCGATTCATCAAAAAACCGGGTGAGCCCGGCGTTCTGGAGTTGCGCCTTCACGGCGGACGGGCTGGAATTTGTGAGGGTGACCATGCGGAAGCCCGCGGCGCGCAGGCGCTGCAAGCCTTCGGGCACGTCCGGGTGCGCGGGCATCGTTAGTACGCCCTGCAATATTTTTGCGGAGTCCTCGGGCGACAGCTTAATTTTCTTGGTGCCAGCCATCATTTCGAGCACAGCTCTACCCACGGTTCCAAAGTCGGCATAGGCGTCCGTCACCGTGACAACCAGGGAGTAATGCAGTAGAAGCGAAAACCATTCGTCGAGCGCCCTGCCATCGCCAAACACGCGCGTGAAGTGCGGCCGCAGTACGTTCAAATCCAGCAGCGTCTGGTTCACATCGAAAACAAGCACTTTCGGCGTGGTTTGGCCGTCGGCCTGAGGCTGCAAGGCGGCATCGGTCAGATGCGCACCGGAAATGGGGCGGCTCAACTTCGCAAAACTTCCGAGCGCGCCTGCGTTCAGAAACGACCACGCGGAAGACGCGGCCCACACAAATTTTCTTCTGCTGATGCGCAGGCTCATATGTCTCCCCCGAGCCGGGATTTCCATTTTGACATCCCACCCGGCGGATAACATACACCCGAGCAGGCAAACTT
>PMOP01000439.1 GCA_003161495.1 Acidobacteriota bacterium
GTCACCAGGTCGCCAAACCATTGGTGCGCCATTTCGTGCGCGATGACCGTGGCCACGAGTTTCTTCATATCCATGGCCGCCCTCTTTTCGTCAAGCAGAAGCAAATAATCGCGAAAGAGGATGCAACCGGTATTTTCCATCGCGCCTGCTGAAAAATCCTCGACTCCGACGAGGTCCAGCTTTCCGTATGGATACTTGATCCCGAAATAGCGGTCGTAATAGCTCAAATTAAATTTGGCGGCTTCCAACGCAAAGGCGGCAAGTCTCTTTTTCCCGGGAGTGGTCCAGGCACGAATCGGAATCCCGTCGGCTTCGCCTTGAATGAATTCAAAATGTCCAACCACTACGGCAACTAAATAAGACGACATCCTGGGAGTCGTAGAGAAATGAACCGTGTGTTTCGTGCCGCCTGGGCCGGCCGTGTCGGAAATTATCTTCCCATTCGAGATGACGGTCATGTCCTTATCGGCAACGACGGTGATGTCGAACGTGGCCTTGAAGGAAGGCTCGTCAAAGGAAGGAAAAGCCCGGCGTGCATCCG
The DNA here is from genome assembly GCA_003161495.1 of Acidobacteriota bacterium. Taxonomy (GTDB): domain Bacteria; phylum Acidobacteriota; class Terriglobia; order Acidiferrales; family UBA7541; genus Palsa-360. The sequence continues at coordinate 542 of PMOP01000439.1, forward strand.
TGTCTTCCAATTGAGTGGCGGCATATTTGTGGCCCTGGTCGTCCTTACCGATATAAAAACCGCGCAGCTCGTCATTCAAGGTGCCTATGTAGCGGATATGAAGGGTTGCCGGCCCGGGATTTATGCTTGCGCCGGTTCTCAATCTGGCCATCTGGCTTTCTGGGACCAACGTGACGTCAGCTTGCTGGGAGACGCCGGTGCTCGTTATGCTGGCGCTCTGAAAATTGATGTCCTTGGAGTGAAGAACGATCTCCGAGGTGGGTTTTAACACTTGGACCTGAATCGTTTCCTCTCCGGCGAAAGTATTATTGGAGAAGTCTGGGGCGAAACTGAGCTGGTAGCTGTTCGGAACGGCAATTTGCGGCAGGCGCTGCGCCGGACTTGCGGAAGCGATTATAAAAATTGAAGCGACTAGAAATTGAAAATGTTTCATTGCTTCCTCCTGCCGTGAGTAGCACAGACTTTACTCTGTTGATTTTCGGATTTGCACGAAAATTAAAATCCACAGGCTGAAGCCTGTGCTACCGAGGATAGCCCAAGGGGACCGCAGTCTTCTTGAACCGTATTAACCTTTCGGGAATTTATTTAGCGCGACGGCCGGAGGCATGCCTGGACGGTCTTACGAAAAGCGGAAGGACTGAGGCCGGTCGATTTTTTGAGTGCTCGGCACATGTGGGCATGATCCGCGTAGCCGGAAGCGTGGGCCACATCCACGATGGGGTTTTTCGAGTTGCGCAGAAGTTCGCAAGCCTTTCGGAGGCGGATTTCGGCAAGATGATCGCCGAACGTGCATCCCAGGAAGCGGCGAAAACTGCGGGCGACATGCACGGGATGGACGCCAAGGAATAAGGCGAGCTTTGCCAAGGAAAGCGGCTCGTCGTGAAATTCGCCGCAAATTTGGAGAGCGCGGTTGAACCAATTCGGGCGATGCCGGTCCAACGGGCCAGCAAAGAAAAAGCTTAACAATTCCGTGGCCGCATCCTCGGTCTCACACGCGTCCACTCTGAGCTGTCGATAAATCCGAAGCCCCAGCAGATAGGGAAGGCCGCAGCGAAACATTCGGGCGCCGGAAACCAGCTTGAATTCTTGTTCCGCATCGCTTAGCCAGCCGGCCTCGATTTCCAGATCGAGCAGGTGGCCGCCATGAGAGTGAAACCTGTCGGCATGAGTTTCCGTCCTCGGGTGCCAGATCACCGTGCCGGGCGAACAGATTCGCTCATCCTGAAGAAAAGACTCGCTGTAGCTACCACCCAAAAGGAAAGAAACATAAGCGGTTTGGTGTTCGTGCCGGGCCAGCCAGGTGTCCGCCGCGAATATCTTTTCGACAACTCGAAACGAGCCGATCCGCTTCTGACGAAGAGTGTTTCCCGATTGTTTCAACTCGGGGATGGCTGCCTCCAGTTCGGGCCTATTTTAAGATATAAATACTCGGAAGTTGCATTAGAAATTTATTTTTGGGACATCCTGGCCGTTGCGAGATGCCGTCCGGAAGTGTGCCATATCTTCTTGCTGCATCGCAAATTGCGCTGGATGATTTGAGGGTTGCGGGATGTTCTTTGGTCTGTCAAGACTAAAACCCGCAAGCTGAAGCATGCGCCACTTACAGGCGTAAGCGTTTCAATTCAGAGAGAAGATCTTCGGCGGTCGTGAAGTGGAAAGCGTTGATGGCGAGGGCGGCTGCGGCTACGACGTTTTCCTGCATGTCGTCGATGAACATGGTCTCCTCGGGCAAGGCATCCATTTCGCGCAGCGCGTGGTAATAGATCACGGGAGAAGGTTTGCTCGATCCTACGCGGCAGGAGTAGACGCGTACGGGGAAGAAGCGCACAAACGAGTAAGTGGCCTCAAAATGGGCCACGTGGATCGGATCGGTATTCGACAGCAGGGCAAGGCTGCATTTTGTGGCGAGGCGCTCGAACAGACCGTACGGCAAAATCGTGTTGGGATCGAGAACGCTATTCCAGATCGTGCAGAACTCTTCAAAATCGTAGGAAAAATGGAGTTTCTTGGCGAGATGCGCGTGCCAGTCGCGCGGGGCCAACCGGCCTTCCTGCCAATCCGCCCACAGCGGATCCGCTTCCAGCTCTCGCAGGACTTGGATGTGCGACATTCCTTTGCGGTGTCCGAGCGCCGCCATGGAACGTGATAAATCCACGCGAATAATGACACGGCCGACGTCGAAGATTACGGCACGAGGAGCTTTTTCCGTGGGAGAACCTAGAAAGGGCACGGCTAATCACGCTCGGGTGGCGCAGGTTGCGGAGTAGAAGTGGGAATCACCGCGCCAGAAGATCTGGCGCGCAGCATACTGATCGCGGGAGGAAGCAAGGACAGGAAAATAACCACGGCGATGACGTAGTGAATGTTTTCGCTGATGTTCGGAATTTGCCGGCCCAGAAAATATCCGCCGAGAACCATCCCGCCACCCCAGAGAAACCCTCCGGCAATGTCATACGCTAAATAACGGCCGTAAGGCATTTCGGCGGCGCCCGCCACAGGCGGACAAAACGTCCGGACAATGGGGATGAAACGCGCCAGGATCACGGTCTTGCCGCCGTATTTTTTGTAAAAGTCTTGCGCGCGCTGCAGGTGGCTTTTGCGGAATACGAACGAATCTTCGCGCCGGTAGAGCGCCTGGCCCGCCTTCCTGCCGATCCAGTAGCCGATCTGGTCGCCCGCAATTGCGCACAGTGGAATTAGAAGCAGGAGTTCGGAGATATGCAACTGGCCCGAAGCGGCGAACACTCCGGCAGTGACAAGCAGGGAATCACCCGGTAGAAAAAATCCGACGAAGAATCCGGTTTCAATGAAAACGATGACGCACACGAGTAGCGTGCCGCCCCACTGGATCAGGCCCTGAACGTTGAACAGGAAATGAAGTAAATGTCCTAGTGATCCGGTCATCTGTGCTTGTACGTTGCGGGCTTCGTTTGAAGCTTATGGCAGACAAGTTAGGCCCGCGCCCGAAACTCTGTCACCGGCCTTTGCCGATTCTTCCGAAGAAGACGCGCGCAGGCTCACTCCTATACGGTAACAGAAAACAACCGGATCCTGGCTGCCGAGTTCCCACTCGAGCGCCAACGTGGTAATAAGCGTCTGCACCATTAAGGATGCGCTCATAGCGCCAATCCTCTTTCCGCCCCGAATCCAGCGCGCATTGCCGGCGCGGATAGCGAGCGCCGGTCGAGCAATTCGCGCAGGAAGGGCAGCGCACGGCGCATGGCTTCCGTGCCCGCGGCGAACGCCTCGTCCACGCGAGTGAAATCATTCCAATCAATGTGGCGCACTTGCGGTTCCAGAAGAATGTCCGCGTGCCTACACCAGGAAGGCTCCAGCGTATCCTTGCGCGAAGCCCGGAAGGCCGGATCGAATACCTGCACCACATTTTCCGGTGAAGAGGGACCCGCGGCATTAGAGCCAACACTGACACCCAGCACGCATCCACCATTGATTCGGGCCGCGATGGCCGTGGGCACGGGCGCCACGATGCAGCCGTCGGCGAGCAGATGGCCATCGTATTCCACGGGTTTGACAAGGCCTGGAAACGCGCAGGTCGCGCGCATGGCTACATCGATCGGGCCTCGGGAAAACAGGTAAGGCGCGCCTGTGTGCAAGTCCGTCGTTACGATGACAGTTTGGATGGGCAGGTCTTCCACTACCCTGGCACGAAACCAGTCTTGCACGAATTTGCCGATGCAATCTTTTCTCTTCGCGCCTTGCTCGGATTGGTGGAAACGCAGGAAGTCGCGTACCCGGACGCGCCGCCCAAGATCACAAAGGTCACGCAGGGAAATGCCGTCGGCATATGCCGCTCCGAGCAGCCCGCCAACACTCGTGCCAACAATGATGGATATCGGGATTTGCTCTTGTTCGAGCACTTCCAGAACGCCTAAATGGGCGAAGCCTCTTGAGAAGCCGCCGCCCAGGGCCAGGGCGATGCCCGATCCGCAGTCCGCGGAGACTATCCGTGGAGTGCGCGGCGCGCTGGCCGATTGGCGATTGGAATTGGGTTCGGGTTCACGTAGGGCCGTCATGCATTCAGTTTGGCGGGGCGGTACGGGGGCGGCAATGAAGCTGTGGTGCCAGATTTTCGGTACTGCCGTACTCTGTACCGAAATGGGCAAAAATTGTGCTGCATCGGCTAACAGTACTTCTCTCCTATTGGTTTGAGGCCTCCGTACCATTGTTGGGCGCGGTACCGGAATGGAAAATTGCAATTGTTAGGACGGAACTTAATTCGTCTGATGGTCTGAGGGGGGAATGCAATGCCAAGCGCTTATGCATCCTGGATGGGCCAAGCGGTGATCTTGCAAGTTTCTGCTGGTGATTTGCGCGTGCCACTGCGCGGCATGATTGTGGGCGAGACAGATGGCGCGGTGCGGTTTCGAATTGCCGATTCGTGGGATATCGATATTTACAAGCCGATGATCTTGGCCGTGGAGCAGGACAATTGGGCCAGCTTGGTTATGAACTAGGCCGCCAGCACCTGGCGGTCGAACAGACTGATCCTTAAGAGGCCAAACGGATGCCAAACCAGCCCGTTCGAAGAGAAATGATCGAAGAGAACAGGGCGGCTTATCTTCTGGGCCTGCCGAACGAGCAACTGCGAGAGATCTGTGAGCTGTCCGGCCTTGGCCATCTGGAACAGGGGACAACAACCCTGCGGTTGGTTTTCACGTACGAGGAATTGTACAGGCTATGCCGGTTGATCGTCGGCCCCACGTCATAGCTCTTTTTCATAGCTCGACTCGAGATTGAATTTACTCCGGCCCTGCCTCTGTTTCAATCCCCCGGGCCCCGGGTTTGCATCCCCCTGACGAACCCGGGGCCTTCTCCTCCTGCTGATGTGATTCGCGATTTGTGAATCGTGGGGGGATAAAGTGACTGGTGATTGGTGACTAGTGACTGGTGAACCCACAACTTCGCGATGATCGCCGCACGCAATTTGGGTTTTACATCTCGAATCCGAAATAAATCTCAAATCTCAAATCTCAAATCTTTACTCCTGCTGGAATTGGATTTTTTTTGAACTCTCAACTCGCGACTCTTGACACTTAACTCTGAACTTCAACCCGCGCTGGGCCAATCGCGTGGAACCTCTACGTACGATTGATCCAGGTCGCGGATCGATGCGCATCCGAGGAGTTTCATGGTGCGTTCCAGGTCCGCGCGGAGAATCGCGATGGCTCGGGTTACGCCAGGTGCTCCCGCGGCGGCGAGGCCGTAGGCGTAGGCGCGGCCTACTAGGACGGCGCGCGCGCCCATGCAGATCGCTTTGATGATGTCGCCGCCTCGGCGCACGCCGCCGTCCATCAGGACTTCGATTTGGCCGTTCACCGCTTTTACGATTTCCGGCAGAACGCGCAGCGTCGCGGAAACGCCGTCGAGCTGGCGGCCTCCGTGATTGGAAACGACAACGCCGGCGGCGCCCACATCGATTGCACGGCGCGCGTCGTCGCCGGTGAGGACGCCCTTGGCGACGATTGGGCCGGGCCACACCTTTCTCAACCACAGAAAATCCTGCCAAGTGACGACGGATTCCGCGAGCGCGGCGGCTACATCGAGGAGGGCCATCGGTCCTTGGCCGGGAATGACCACGTTGGGCAATTTGTGCAGGCCGCCATCCATCAAATAGGCGGCCACCCACGACGGACGCGAGAAAAATTGCGAAACGTACGGAAGGATGCCAATCCAATTTCCGCCCATGAGCTGGCCGGTGCCGTTGCGGATGTCACGTTCACGCATTCCCGCTGTTCCGGTGTCGATCGTGACGAACAGCGCCGTGAAACCTGCTGCTCTGGCGCGCTCCAGCGAGGCTTCGGCGGCGGCGCGGCCTCCGAGCAAATAGAGCTGATACCAGACTGGGCCGGGCGAGGCGCCGCGCACGTCTTCCAGTTTGTGTCCGGCAATCGTGGATAGAATGTAGGCGGTGCCGGCGGCGCCGGCTCCGCGGGAAGCGGCAACTTCTCCGTCTGGATGGATGAGGCGGCTGTAGCCGATGGGCGCGAGGATCGCGGGGAAAGAAAGTTCGGCGCCCAAAACTTTTGTGCGCAGATCGCATTGCGGCACGGCCATGGCATTGCGCGGGCGGAAAGTCAGGGATTGAAAGGCGCGATTATTTTCGCGCAGCGACGTTTCGGTTTCCGCGCCTCCATCGAGATAATCGAAGACGGCGCGCGGCAGGCGGCGCATGGCCAGCTGGCGCAAGTCTTCAATATTGACCACGCGCGGAGACGAAATGGAACGCGGCCACTTATTCATGGATCACCGAATTTGCAGAAGGGCCGAGTTCGGCCGGCATGTGCGTTTTTGATTTGGGCATGGCGGGAGGCATTGTACTCTACGAATTCAATGGCCGAAAATCCGCGATGCGATTTTTGTTTGACACTTCGGCGGCTTGCAACGACACTTAACAGCCGATTCGCGCAATACAAATGGGTGCGGTCCTGCGGCCGGATTATTCATGACACTGACGCTACTCGACTGGGCCGTGATCGCCGGATATCTGCTGCTGATGCTCGCGCTGGGAATTTATTTTCAGAGGCGTTCGAGCCGGAGCACGGAAGAGTATTTTGTTTCGGGGCGGCAGGTGTCATGGTGGCTCGCGGGAACGTCGATGGTAGCGACGACGTTTGCAGCGGACACGCCGCTGGTAGTGACGGGCCTCGTCTACTCGCAGGGAATCGCGGGCAACTGGCTGTGGTGGAGTTTTCTGCCGTC
>PMOP01000011.1 GCA_003161495.1 Acidobacteriota bacterium
TCAAAAGAGACAGGCTGAAGCCCGTCCTACCAAATGCTCAGTGCACGTTCTTATCGAGCCATTGCGCAAAAAACTTGGCGATTTCGTCGCTGTTTTTGTCGAGCATCAATTCGTGTTCGTTGCCGGTGAGTCCCACGTCTTCCAACTTCACGTATTGTGTTTTCACGCCCGCCTGATTGAGCCACTTCGGAATGCAGGAGTCGAAAACGCGGTGATAGCTTGCCTGCGTGGAAACATCCAGCACCGGGATGTATTTCATGTTAATTAGTTTGTGCGCGGGTTCCTTCTGCAAATAACAAGGAACGACATCCGGGCTGTCCGCTTTTTCTTCCAGCACGGGCTGCAATTCGGCGGGATCGCTGACCGGCGGATCATAATGGAGCGGCAGAGAAGTAACGCCCCAGGTGTAGCTGCCCGGCCCGCTGTAGGCAATTTTAGAAATGTCCACGTTTTGGATTTGCGGGCCGCCCGGCTCGGCCGAGATGATCGCTTTCACCAGCTTCGGGCGCGCATCCGCGATTTGCCAGCCAAATTCTCCGCCCTGCGAGTGAGTGATCAGGATGACAGGGCTTCCGATTTTTTCGAGCAGAGCAATGTGAGCATCGAGGTTGAGCTGGGCCTGTTTTTTTCCGCCCTGCAAAAATTGAACCTGGGTCCTGGCGAAATCGTCGAACACCGGATCGCCCATTTTGCCTTTGTTCGGGCCTTCTCCCGGCCACTGTGTAAATTTCTTAGCCTGCGGCCAGTTCCCTTGCGCGCCAATGTCCGTCCAGATTTGTTCGAGTTGCAGAGCCGTGCGAGCCGTCAACGCTCCGTCGCCATCCGGATTGGGATTGTAGGAAGATCGTCCGCGCGCGGGAAAATCCACCATATACACCGTATATCCCTGCTTAATGAAAAAATATGCCCAGCCGGGTCGCCCGTCCGGAGTCTGCAACCAATCCGTTCCGGTCTGCCCCGCGCCATGAAAGAAAACAATCGGATACGGATGACGGATTTTCTTTGGCACCATCACTTCGACGTACTCGGCGCCGTCCATGACTTCCTTGCCGGGCGCTCCAACATACTGTCCGCCTACATAAAAGAAACCCGTGCTGGCGATATCTTCGGTGGAAAATGTATGGATCGAAGGGGGAGGCGCGCCTGTAGCTCGGCTCTGCGCCCGAACTTCTCCGCAAATCCCTAAGAGCGCAGCACACCAAACGCACAGCACGGCGACGGCACACGTCCTAATTTTCATGATTGGTCCCCCTTGTATTCAACGCTTTCCAGAATGTTTTTTGAATTTTTCGTTCCGTGGGAGTATATACCAACTACACTACAACATTCCCGATCCGAAAATCGGTGTTTTGCTCTGTAGCGAAACACTCAAGAATGTTGGCATGATAGTTTCAGGAGGCTTTACATGCGACCATTTCCTATACATGTGGCTTCAATCGTTCTGGCCGCGGCGTTTTTCTCGCCCGTGTTTTTCTCAGGATGTTCAGCGCGCGTCAGCACCGGCTACACGGTTCACGACGGCTATTACAATGACGATCACGTCTGGGATGACAATGAAGTGGTTTTCTATAACCGGTGGGAAGGGGATACCCATCGCAGCCATGTGGACTTCCGCAAGCGCCCCGCAAATGAACAAAAAGAATATTTTACGTGGCGGCATAACCAGCACTAGCCGTTTATGTTGTTCATTATTTGCCCGTATCCGATTCCACCTCATGTCTTCGTAGAGAACACAAAAATTTGGCCGGAAACCTGGAAAAAGCCCGGTATCGGAACAAGCCTGCTCCCTAAAGGGAGCGGTTTGTCCCGGGGCGGAAGCGATGTATAATTAAGCAGTGGGCTAGTCTGTTCGTTTGGAGCCTTACCGTACCTATGCCGAATATCAGCTTTATTTTGAACGGGAAACGCACCACATGCGCCTATGAGCCGGGCATGCACTTCCTTGAGGTTTTGCGCGAGGAGTGCGGCATTGTATCCCCCAAGAACGGTTGCGCTCCCGAGGGCACCTGCGGATGCTGCGCGATCCTTGTGGATGGGCGGCCCGCGCTGTCCTGCTTGCGGAAGCCGGAACAGATGGAAGGCCGCGACGTGGTCACGCTCGAAGGCCTGCCGGAGGATATGCGGGAAGTGCTGGGCGAAGCGTTTGTGCTGGAAGGCGGAGTGCAGTGCGGATTCTGCATTCCCGGCATCGTGGTTCGCGCGGCTTCCATGTTGCGCCAGGGCTGCACGGACGATCGCGAAGCTGTGAAACAAGGACTCGTCGGACATCTTTGCCGCTGCACGGGTTATGCGCGAATCGTTGACGCGATTCAAACGGCAGGCGACGCGTGGAAAAACGGCGGAAAGTTGCCGCGCAAGGAACCGCGCCGCCATTCTTATTTCGGCGAAGATTTCGGATTGACCCGCAACCCGGATTACGCAAAAACTAAAAACGGGAATGGAAATGGAAACGGCAAGCGGAATGGAAACGGATTCGGAATCGGCGACTCTCCTTCGCGCTATCGCGGCTTCGAGCAGGCGCTCGGCGAGCGGCCGTTTGTCGACGACAT
>PMOP01000516.1 GCA_003161495.1 Acidobacteriota bacterium
GAGCGGCCGTTTGTCGACGACATGAGCGTTCCGGGCATGCTGCACGGGGGCATGGTGCTCAGCGAACACCCGCGAGCCAAAGTCAATGCGATCGACCTGTCGGAAGCGCAAGCGATGCCTGGCGTTGTAAGAATTTTCACGGCTGCGGATGTTCCCGGAGAGCGCGGCACAGGGCTCAATTACCCTGACCTGCCGATTTTTGTGGCCGTCGGAGAAACCACGTGCTGCGTGGGAGATTTTCTGGCCATGGTGGTCGCGGACACGGCCTTTCACGCGCGCCAGGCCGCCGACAAAGTAAAAGTCGATTACACGGTTCTCGAACCGATTACCGATCCGTTCGAGGCGATGAAGCCCGGCGCGACCCAAGTGCATCCCCCCGGAAATTTGTGGGTGCATGACAATGTGCTCGACACCACCGCCTTTTCGCGCGGCGATGTGGAAGCCGCCTTCGCCAAGTCCGCGCACATCATCGAACAGACCTGGACGACGCAACCGATCGAACCGGCGTTTCTCGAGCCCGAAGCTTGCCTGGCCATGCCGGAAGGCGATGGAATTAAATTTTATTCGCAGAGCCAGGGTTCGACGTACGACCAGAAAATGATCGCCGACATATTGAAGCTGCCGCAAGAAAAAGTGAACGTCGAGCTGGCCGCCAGTGGCGGCGCTTTCGGCGCGAAAGAAGAAATCACGATTCAGGGGCAAACCGCGCTGGCCGCATTTCTGCTGCAGCGTCCGGTGAAAACCGTTCTCACGCGCAAGCAATCGACGCAGCATCACGTGAAGCGCCATCCCATGACTTTGCAATACAAAGTCGGCGCGGACGCGGAAGGCCATCTGCTCGCGGTAAAGGTCCGCATCGTCGGCGATACCGGAGGCTACGCCGGCACCGGCGGCAAGTGCCTGTTGCGCGCGGCGTGCCATTCCTGCGGCGTCTATCGCGTATCCAACGTCGATGTAAATTCCAAGGCCGTGTTCACCAACAATCCGACGAGCGGCGCCATGCGCGGCTTTGGCAGCAATCAAGCGCAATTTGCTATGGAAGGCGTCATGGATCTGCTCGCGGAAAAAGTGGGCGTCGACGGCTACGACATCCGCGAACGCAATATTCTAAATCCGGGCGACGCTTTCGCCACGGGGCAAATCATGCGCGAGAGCGTGCGCGGGATGCGCGTGGCGCTCGACGCCGTGAAGGATATCTACAAAACTGCGAAATATGCCGGCCTGGGCTGCGGCATCAAGAGCACTGGCATTGGCAACGGCGCAGTCGAAAGCGGTTATCTGATTATCCGCGTGGTGGAAGGCCCCCAGCTGGAAATTCTGAACGGGTACACGGAAATGGGCCAGGGCGTTTTCACGACGGTTCGCCAGGCGGTGGTCGAAGAAACCGGGCTTTCGCCGGACATCATGACCGTGCGCTGGGACAGAGAGATGGGCGCGAAGTGCGGCGAAGCGTGGGCTTCACGCGCCACTACGCTCAGTTGCGCCGCCGCGCAACGCGCCGGACAAAAGCTCGCCGCCGATTTGAAAGAGTTTCCGCTCGAAAAATTGATCGGCCGCGAGTATCGCGGGGAATACGTGTGCGACTTCACGACCAGGCCCGGCACTCCGGAAGCGCTGAAAAATCCAACGACGCACATGACGTTCAGCTACGCTTGCCAGCTTGTGATCCTCGACGAAAATGGACGCATGGAGCGCGTCGTGGCCGCTCACGACGTGGGCCACGCGATTAACCCGAAAGCCTGCGCGGGACAAATCGAAGGCGGCGTGCACATGGGACTCGGCTACGCGCTTTCCGAAAATTTCACTTCCACGAATGGAGTGCCCGATTCCCTGCTCCTGCGCGATTGCGGCATCCTCGGAGCCAAACAAACGCCGCAAATCGACGTCATCCTGATTGAAGTTCCGGATGAAGTCGGCGGCTACGGAGCAAAAGGAGCCGGCGAAATCGGATTGGTTCCCACGGCGGGCGCTGTCGCTGCCGCCCTGCATTCCTTCGATGGAATCCGCCGCTTCAACTTGCCGATGCAGGATTCCCCCGCGGCTGCGCCTTCCGTCCCGAAATCCCGGCGGAAGAAAGCGGTCCTCGCGGGAGCTTAATACTTTTTCACGCAACCCCAGCGAATTTCATCTCCTCGCCTAATTTCAAAAATGATATTCCCCGTTCTCGGGAGTCAGCATGCCTCGCTCGCTGGTTCATCGTGAAACAATTAACCGCCTCTAACGAAAAACTTGGAACGGAACATGCTTGGTATCTCATGCAGTTTCCAGAAAGAATCAGAAATTCGGAATTCATCGCGGTTTAAAATCTAAAGGTTTGCCGGTTTTCTGACGAAGATTTAAGGGATGATGAGCATTGTAAGCACTGGCAGGCCGTTCCAGGCTCCCAATTAGGCGCAATCGGCGCCGCTAACTAACGAATTTAATTACTGGGGGACCTTCACACTANNGCGCCAAGCCGGCGCCGATCTCTACGCGTTCACATGGAGACGAACTTGCGTGCGTCCATTACCGGAGCCCGCCGCGGGACCGCACGCGTTCGAGATCTGGCCATAGGCGGGGCATTTCTCGAAACGGAACAGCACTTTGCGGTGGGTGACTCAATGCACGTGGAAATACTCTCCGGATCGCAGCCCTTCGAATCCGATGCGATCGTGCGAAACGTCACGCCGTTGGGTGTCGGGATCGAATTCGTCGAGATGAAACCCGAAGAACGCGAATTGCTGCGGCACCTGATAACCGAGCTGTTGGGTAATTTTTAATTCCCCGCCGTGCATTGGCTCGCCGCGAGACAAATTACACTCAATAAAGGAAAGGAACTGTGCCGGCGGCTTGTTGGAATTCAGCGCTAGACCGCCATTTCTACTTCGGCATTCACTTCATGCATTTCGCCGGTCTCCCGGGCGCCATTGTTGCTGGAATGAACCTTGAATTGCGCGACGAGGCCATGCAGTTCAGCGGACATATTCGCAAGCGTCTCGGCAGCTTTCTGTGAGCCCGCAGCCCCCACCGATGTACTTTGNNGTCGATCCCCTCGCGGCCTCGGAAAGGTTTCGCGACATTTCATTCGTCGTCGCGCTTTGTTCCTCGACAGCGGTGGCTATGGTGCCGGAAATATCATTGATGTGGCTGATGATGTCTCCAATGGCGGCAATCGCTTTCACCGATTCCTTGGTGTCCGATTGAATCGCCGCGATCTTCACACTGATGTCGTCGGTGGCTTTCGCAGTTTGCTTGGCCAGTTCCTTGACTTC
>PMOP01000004.1 GCA_003161495.1 Acidobacteriota bacterium
AAAATGTCGCCTTCGCGTCCTGCTACGTTGTGAATGGCTCGCAACGCTTTGCGCAGGTCGGGCGCGCGCAATTCGATGCGCTTGGCATGCAAACTCTCGCGGAATTCATCCGGCGTGCCGATTTGCAGAATTTCGCCGAGGTGCACCAGGGCGATGCGATGGCACCGTTCCGCTTCATCGAGATAGGGAGTGGCGATCAACACGGTAAGGCCCTGGCCGGCAAGGTGAGCGAGGGTGTCCCAAAACTCGCGACGCGACACAGGATCCACGCCGGTCGTCGGTTCATCGAGGAGCAGAATATCCGGCTCGGAAACGAGCGCGCACACCAGCGCCAGCTTTTGCTTCATGCCGCCGCTCAACTGGGCCGCGAGGCGCTTGGAGAAACGGTCCATGTCAAACATTTTCAAGTAACGCGCGCCGCGTTCGTCGATTTCCGCGGGAGGAACGTGCCGCAATTCGCCAATGTATCGGATGTTTTCGCTCGCGCTCAGGTCGGGATAGAGGCTGAACGTTTGGGTGAGGTACCCCGTTCGCGCGCGCGCGTCACGCGCCGGTTTTCCGAAAATTTCCGCGGTGCCGCCCGTCGCTTCCATCACTCCGGCAAGGATTTGAAACGTGGTGGTTTTTCCCGCGCCGTCTGCGCCGATCAGGCCGAAGATTTCTCCGCGCTGCACCTCAAAGGAAATTCCGCGCACGGCTTCGAGAGCGCCGTAGTTTTTCCGGAGGCCGCGAACATCGATGGCGGCTCCTGAAGAAACGCCGGGGCGCGCGAGGAGATCTTCGCGGTCCGAAGCGGCAGTGGTCATTGCGCCGCTCGTTTGTGCCGGGGCCACGCCGTGCCATTCGTCAGGATTTCACCGTCGGCGGGCATTCCGGGTTTTGCGAAGCCGATTCCTTGTGTCAATTGCAACTTCACGCCAACCACCTGCTTTACGCGATCGTCGCGGAAATAAGTATTTTCGGGAGTGAACGTCGCTTGCGGATCGATTCGCAAAACGTATCCGTCCAGCGCTTGATTGGAGCTGGAGTCCAGAAAAATGTGCGCGGGCTGGCCAATTTTTACTTTGCCAATATCGCCTTCCGGAATGAAGCCGCGCAGATACACTTTGGAAAGATCGAGCAGCGTCACGATCGCCGTGCCCGCCTGCACGACTTCGCCGGGTTCGGCGGCGCGCGTGAGCACGGTGCCCGAAAATGGCGCGAGGACGGTCAAGTCGGCGCGATCGGCTACCGCCTGCGCGAGTGTGGCTTGCGCCTGCGCTGTCGCGGCTTTCGTCGAGGCGATCGTCGATTGCTGCTGGGCTATCTGCGCTTCGGTGCTGGAAACCTGCGCGACTCGTATTTTTGGATTGTCCAGACTCGCTTGCGCTGTAGTCAGCGCGCCTCGCGACGATTCCACCCGGCGCTGTGCGGCGGCCACCGCGGCGGCTTGCTGGTCGGCTTGCACTTCGGCTTGCAGCCCTTGCAGCTCGGAGGCGGCGCCCGTCTTCGCCAAGCGCGAGTACGCATCGCGGTTAAATTCAGCGAGACGCAGCGCCGCTTGTTGCTCGACGAGGTCCGCTTGCGCGGCCGTCAGGTCCGCTTGCGCTTGCCGGACGCGGCCCTCCGCATCCATGGTCGATTGGCCTGTTTGCAATTGATTCTGCCGCAATTGGTCCTGCAGCACGGCGATCTGATCGTGCGCGCCCTGCATTTTTGCTTGCGCATCCGTGAGCGCTGCCCGCGCCTCATCTTCTTTCGCGCGCACCTGCGCATCGTCCAGCTTCGCGATCACCTGGCCGGCCGTTACCGTGTCGCCTTCGCGCACAGTGACTTCGAGAATTTTTCCGCTTGTTTTCGGAGCCACCGCGGAATCGTCGCCTTCAATGCGTCCGCTGAGGGCGACGATGCTGGCCGGAAGGCTTGGCGTGGCAAAAAATATTTTCCAGATCACGAGCGCGGCGACGATGATTCCCGCGACGAGCAATATCACGGCGACGCGCGATCGCGGCGGCTTGTTTTCCGCCGCCGGCGGTGCGCCGGATATGGGCGGAGGCGAAGTGCGCTGCTCCGTGGCTGGCGGCGCTTGTGTCAACGTATTGGTTTTCATTTCATCCATGGCGTTTGGCGTGCCCCACTTTCTTCAAATACGCGAGTGAAAAATCGGCGATGTGGTCCGCGATGCGGTCCAGCTGAGTTGGCGTGAGCTTCAGTTCCGGCTGCAAATGCGCGAGCACCGGCCGGGAAAATGTGTAGAAAAGAATTTGCCCGATGATGCTGTTGAGCGAGAGCCGCGTGGTTTCATGGTCGGGAGGCAAGCCGATAATATCGCCGACGGCCTTGCGCACACGCTCATAGATCGGCCGCATTCCTTCATCCACGACGCGACCCATCGCCGGCGTGGGATGCGTGAATTCGTGCATCACCAGGCGGAAATGCCAGTCGGGGCGTTTTTCCTGGCAAAGGCTCATCAAGCGCGCACGGATTACGCCGCGAATCGTGTCTTCGGGGGAATGGCTGGAATCCAGTGCGGCGCTCATCGCCGCGGTTTTGGCCGCGTGCACGGACTGCCGCAGCACTTCCGTGTACAAACCCATTTTGTCGCCGAAGGTGTAATTCACCGCCGCGACATTCGCGCCCGCGCGGCGGCTGATTTCGCGAATGGTCGCGGCGCGATAGCCTCGCTCGGCGAACACGTATCCGGCCGCTTCGATCAGCTTGTCACGGGTCAGATCCGGGCCCCTGTGTTTCGAGCGTTTACGTGCCGGGGAGGGAATTCGGGTTAAAGCA
>PMOP01000442.1 GCA_003161495.1 Acidobacteriota bacterium
TTTTCGATGAAGATTTCGCTGGTGTGATTGCCGCCGATCACGACGCCGGCCAAATAGATGCCGGGAACGTTGCTTTGCAGCGTCTTGGGATCGAGGGACGGCTTATTTGTTTCCGGGTCCAAAACTATGCCGAGGCTGCGCAGGAACGTGAAGTCGGGATGATAGCCGGTGAGGGCAAAGACTTGCGCGGCGGTGATGGTCTTCTCCCCTTCCGGTCCGCGGACTCGCACGCAGCCGGGCTCGAAGCCCAGAACGTGAGTCTCGAAAAGCGCCTTCACTTGCTTGGCCTTGATGCGGTTCTCAATGTCCGGGCGAACCCAATACTTGATGGTGGAACCGAGTTCGGCGCGGCGATGAACCAAGGTCACATTGGCGCCGGCGCGATAGAGATCGAGCGCGGCTTCGGCGGCCGAATTTTTGCCGCCGACGACGACAACGTCCTCGCGCCAGTAGGCGTGCGGCTCGGTGTAGTAGTGCGAAACGTGCGGGAGATCCTCGCCGGGAACGCCGAGGCGATTGGGCAGGTCGTAGTAGCCGGTGGCGACGGCGATCTTTTTGGCGGCAAATTGCGCGGTGATTCCCTGCTCATTGCGCGTATGCACGCTGAACCGGCCGTCGCTGCCATCGATCCGCTCGACGCGATTGCCGAGCCGCAGGTCGAGCGAATAATGCTCGACGCACTTGCGGTAATACTTGAGCGCCTCGCTGCGCGTGGGCTTCTCGGACGCGATCGTTAACGGTAGATCGCCAATTTCCAATAGCTCGGGCGTCGTGAAAAACACCATGTTGACGGGGTAATGGTAGAGAGAATTGCAAAGACACCCTTTGTCGATCACCAGCGGACGCATTCCAGCGCGCTTGGCTTCAATGGCGCAAGCCAGGCCCGTGGGCCCCGCTCCAATGCAAATCAGGTCATATGTGCTCATAAAGAAAGTGTGCCCCGGGGAGAATTGTTTTGCAACCGCGCGCGACTCAAAGATTTTCTGTAGCCCGCCTCTTCAGAGGCGGGGTTTTCTTCCAATGAATAGAAAACCATCCGCCGGACAAGGCAACTACTTGGCGGACGCCGGCTGCGGAGTTGTATGCCCCCCGAGAATCCTGGCGTCCTTGCGGCGCTTAAGCCGCACTTGCAATCGGTCCATATATAAATAAATCACTGGAGTCGTGTACAGAGTTAGAAGCTGGCTCACCAGCAACCCGCCAACAATGCTGATCCCCAGCGGCCTGCGCATTTCCGAGCCGGTTCCATTCATCAACGCCAGCGGCAATCCCCCGAAAAGCGCCGCGACCGTCGTCATCATGATCGGACGAAACCGCAGCAGGCAGGCCTGATAAATCGATTCCTCGGAAGTTTTTCCGGTGCGTTCCGTTTCAATCGCAAAATCAATCATCATGATCGCATTTTTCTTGACGATCCCGATCAGCAGAATAATTCCTATCAACGCAATCACGGATAATTCCGTGTGAAATGCCAGCAACGCCAGAAGAGCGCCCACGCCGGCGGACGGCAACGTCGAAAGAATTGTCACCGGATGAATGTAACTTTCATAGAGCATTCCCAAAACAATATAAACAGCAACGAGCGCGGCCAGAATCAGCCACGGCTGGCTCGATAGCGAAGACTGAAACGCCCGCGCATTTCCCTGGAAGGTCGGATGAATATCGGCGGGAACACCCATCCGGATAACAGCAGCCTCGATCTTGGTCACCGCGTCGCCTAAAGCGATTCCGTCCGCAAGATTGAACGAAATTGTAACCGCGGGAAATTGGCCCTGATGGTTAACCGCGAGGGCCGTATTTTTTGTTTCATAGTGCGTAAAGGCGCTGAGCGGAACGAGGTCCCCTTTTGAAGATTTAACGTATAAGCCTCGAATACCATCCGTGCTGTCGCGGAAAGCGGAATCGACTTCCATCACCACGTGATACTGATTTAATTCCGTGTAGATCGTGGACACCTGCCGTTGGCCGAAGGCGTCGTAAAGTGTGTTGTCGATGGCCAGCGGTGAAATTCCGAGCCGGGACGCGGTGTCACGATCGATCACCAGCGAAGCTTGCAAGCCGCGGGTCTGTTGATCGCTCGCAATATCGCCCAATTCGGGCATCTCTTTCATCGACGCTTCTACGCGAGGCGCCCATTCCAGGAGGTCATTGAGATTTTCACTGGAGAGCGTGTATTGATATTGCGAACCGCTCAGTCGCCCGCCGACTGTGATGTCCTGATTGGCCTGCAGATATAGCGTAGCACCGGGCACGACGGCGAGCTTGGGCCGCAGGCGAGCGATCACGTCATACACGGAAACTTTTCGCTCCTCGATCGGCTTTAATTCAATCTCCAGGCGGCCGGTATTTTCCGCGCCGCCTCCTGTATCCGCCGCCAAACTCCTCACCGCCGGATCCCCCATGACGATGTCAATGTATTGTTTCAATTTCGATTGCATTGACGGGAAGGAAGTATCCTGAGCCCCCAGGATACTTCCGGTCATCAGGCCGGTATCCTGTTGCGGAAAAAAACCCTTGGGAATCACGATATATAAATAGACGCTGAGGCAGATGGTCGCGCCGGTAAGAACGAGCATGAATGGCTGGTGGCGCAAAACCCAGCGCAAACCCGCCGCGTACGTTTCCACGCTCCATTGAAAAACCCGTTCGACCGCCTGATACATCATTCCGTGCTTGATTTCCTTGTCGGATTTCAGGAATCGCGCGCACATCATCGGTGTGGTGGTTAGCGAAACACACAGGGATACGACAATCGCCACGCTCAGCGTGACCGAAAATTCACGGAACAGCCTTCCCACGATCCCGCCCATCAGCAGAAGAGGAATGAACACGGCGATGAGCGAAGTGCTCATCGACAGAACAGTGAATCCGATTTCGCGAGAGCCCTTCATGGCCGCCTGCATCGGCGTATCCCCCGCTTCCAGGTACCGCGTGATGTTCTCGATCACCACGATCGCGTCGTCCACGACGAAGCCCGTGCAGATGGCCAGGGCCATGAGGGAAAGATTGTCGAGATTGTAATGAAGCAGGTACATTACTCCGAAGGTTCCGACGATGGAAAGCGGCACTGCGATGCTGGGAATAATCGTGGCCCAGGCATTTCGCAAAAAAAGAAAAATAACCATGACCACGAGCGCCACGGTCAAGAGCAGCGTGAATTCAATATCTTTTACGGAAGCGCGAATCGTCGTGGTGCGATTGAAATTCGTATCCAACTTGACCGTGGGAGGTATCGAAGCATTCAGTTCCGGGAGCAATGCTTTTATTTTGTCCACAGTCTCAATGATGTTGGCGCCGGGTTGGCGGCCGATTCCCATCAACACGGCCGTTTTGCCGTCCGAGTATCCGGAGTTGCGGATATCTTCGAGTCCTTCGGATACTTTCGCAATATCGCTGATTCGGACCGGCGCTCCATTTCGGTAAGCAACAATTAACGGCGAATATTGCTCCGATTTCAGAAGCTGGTCGCTGTCATTCACGATCCACCGGATGGATTGGTTCTCCAAACTTCCTTTCGGAGTGTTGGCATTGGCCGCCGCCAGCGCCGCGTTCACTTCCTGCAATCCAATTCCATAATGTGCCATCGCGTTTGGATTCAAATCGACGCGAACCGCGGGCTTCGCACCACCGGAAATGCGGACCAGCCCCACGCCATCGACCTGGGAAATTTTCTGCGCCAGAAAGGAATCGCATAAATCGTAAAGCGCGCCTCTCGTCACCGTGTCCGACGATACGGCCAAATCCAATATGTCCGTTTCGGCTGGATTAATTTTGCGATACGTAGGCAGGCTGGGCAGCCCGGCGGGCAATTGTCCCGCGGCGGCGTTTATGGCCGCTTGCACGTCACGAGACGCGGCATTGATGTCCCGATCCAGGTCAAATTGAAGAACGATTCCAGTGGAGGCGAGCTGGCTGGAGGACGTCATCTGTGTGATGCCGGCAACGCGTCCAAATTGCCGCTCCAGAGGCGTGGCCACCGAGGACGCCATGGTTTCCGGACTGGCCCCCGGCAAGTTTGCGCGGACATAGATCGTCGGGAAATCTACGTGCGGCAAAGCAGACACGGGTAGAAGATAAAAGGCCACGCCGCCGGCAAGCAAAATCGCAACGCTCAAGAGCGATGTGGCAACAGGCCGTCGTATGAAAGGCGCCGAAATATGCATCTTGTTCTTTTCAGCCGGCTTTTTCAGCCGCGAATCTAGCGCCAGCACTCATCGTGCCCAGATTTGCATATCATAATACTATTCTGTTGGTCTGAATGTTTCCTGAATATGGGCGGAGTTATGGCAGGCTCGTTTCCGAGTAAAAATCTTCGTGGGGGGGTAAACCAATTGTGCGGGGGAAAGAAAACCGGGGGGATATCTCGTCCCCCCGGCCATTTACGAGCAACCTATATAGCTTACTAGTTCTGGACCGCGTTACGTTCCCTGTTATTTTTTGACCGGGGCCTTTTTTCCTGCGCTTTTCGTCTTCTTTTCAACATCTTTGGTATTGATGAGCGCCAGGAAATCCTTGGCGTTAAACGGATACCGTCGAATGGACTGTTCCCCCGTGGTGCTTAAGGTAACGTCAATGCGCCGGTTGTTGGCGAGAACCATTACGGTCAGATTATCGAGCATTTGTTTCCGCTCGTCCGCAGTCAGGTCAGGATTGTCCGCAATCTGCTGCTTGATTTGATCGGCCGTTAGTGGATCCTCTTTCCCAAATGACCGCGCATCGATGTGGTCGGCCGGGACGCCGTTTTCGACCAGCGTGTCCGTCGCACGTGTCACTCTTCGCTGCGTGAGAGCCTTGTTGTATTCCGCTGACCCGCGTGGGTCCGCATGGGCGCCAAGAATTAAGTGAGCATCCGGTTTGTACTTCAAATATTCCGTGAAGTCCTTCGCCAAGGTCACCAAAATCTGTTCTTGACTCGGGAGCAAACCACCCTTGGGTTTGGTCGCATATGGCTGAGCGGTCGCGAAATAGATGCTGTGGAGGGCCAGCCTGGTTTCCAACTCTTTGATCCGAGGGGCAGGTGTGGGAGGGGGAGGCGGTGGTGGCGGAGCTTCCACGTTCACCATGGCGGTGGATGAGGCCGTAAGGTTACGGTCATCGCTCACGTTGCAAGTGACAGTGATGGGCCCCGGTTGTGCTCCTTGTGAAGTCAAGATAGCGGAGGCATCTGTCCCGGAGACGTTGCCTGCACTCGCGCTATAGCTATAGGTCAGGCTGCGTCCATCCGGGCTGCTGGCGTTGGCACGGATTGTGGCTCTGCCGCCTGTCCTTATCGTTCCAGGGTCGGAGGAGCACGCAATCACCGGTGGGCGCGGCTGCTTCACATTGAACTTGGCCATGCAGGAGGCCACGCCGGTCTTGCTTCCGTCGCTCAAGTTTGCATTTACGGAATAGGAGCCGGGCTGAAGACCCGTGGTGTCGACCTGGGTGGAAGCGTTCGTGCCGGCCACTTTCACTCCGGTGCCGCTCCAGTTATAACGGACCATGCGCTTGGGATTGAAATTGGACCCGGTGGCGGTTCCGGTCACGGGCTCGCCGGCAAATACGTCATCAGGCTGTGCCGAGCAGGCCGCGCTGGGGGTTAGTGCGGGCGCTTCACCACCAAACATGAAATTGACGCCGGCCTGGAGTCTGACACCCCGCAATTCAGTGTTCGGCCCGCCTGGAGCAACATAGCGGTAATCTGAGTATACGAAGTCGGCCCTGAAGAGCCGCAACGCAAAATGCCTGGAGAGGTTGAGATCCAATCCGCCGCCAGCCATTAGCCCAAATTTGTCGACGTCATGAAACGCGTCGGGCATGAGCCGGTGATCGCCGATTAAGACCTCGGCAAACGGAGAGAAATGTTTGGTGCGGTAGGTAAACTTCGGGCCAAGTGAGAGATTGGAAAAAGCCACGTCGTCCAATCGGGTGGCGAACGTGCTCTCGCCACTGCCCCAATCGATGCTGGTATCGAGAGTCAGTCCAAACCAACGATTGAAATCATAGGTAAGGCTGGCGCCCGCGCCCCGAGGATTTGACTCCATCAGGCTGCTTACCGGGGTCAGCGCTCCCGGCTGCAGGCCGTAGACCGTCCCCCCTGGGTAGATGTAGGAGTAACCGCCGAATAGTTCGACTTTCGGAGGAGGAGGCTCCTGGGCCACCGCAACGGTGGCCATCAAGCAAAGCAGAGCAACCATCGCCGGCATCAGTGCTAAGACTCGACAAGGACGGCTCTTTAATTGTAATGACATACGAATGTTCCTCCGAAATTAAGTAGCGTGCAATCAAGCTCTTCCCGCCTACCATTCAGCGGCCTGCGTTTAAGATACGTTTGGCCGATTGCCTCATGGGCAGGACGGCACAGTAATTGGATTGCTGTTCAATGTGACCGTGCCGGTGCGGGCCAGCAACCTGCCATTTATCGTGGCTCCATTTGTAGCGGTGATGGAGGCTAAGGCCATGATGGTCCCGGAAAAATTAGAGAAAGTGCCAAGTGTCGCTGAACTGCCGACCTGCCAAAACACGTCGTGGGCCGAGGCGCCCCCGGCGAGGATGACTTGGCTAGCTGGCACGGATGAACTACCGGCTGCTGTTGTCAAGGTAGAGACGATCTGGAAAATGTAGACGCCGGAGCCGGCGAGGGTGAGATTGCCTGTAATTCCCAACGAGGGCTGGGCGCTCGTGGTCATATAAACGCCGGGAGCGAGGGTTTGCCCTCCAATATCTGCGGTGAGGACGGCCCCTCCCGCCGCTGCTGCGGCGTTGTTGTAGGCAGTGGTCAAATCGCCCTGCGCTGTCTGCGCAACGGAATCACCTGGATGGAGCACGCCTGTAAGTGTTGCTGGGGGGAAACCTACAATCGAAATTGCCGGCCATACTCCCACGTCTCCCGAAACGGTAGTGAATCCGGTGCTGCTCACTGAAGGAGTGGCGCCAAGAATTCCGAAGCTGCAGCTCGCTCCGAGGACCAAGGCTCCGCTCGGCGGCGTTCCGCACGCTATGCTTGCGGTCGTGAACGTCCAAACCATGTTGGCTGCCAAAGAGTTGCCGAAGGTGTCTTGCGCCCCGGTGGTAATCGTTGCAGTGTAAAGGGTGCTGACCGCGAGACTAGCCGACGGGGTAAAAGTGGCGACAAAGGTGGTCGCATTATAGGTAACCGCTCCGGACACGCTCGTTGCACCTGGCGGCCCCGTCAACGTAAACGTAGTCGTATTAATCGTATTCGGGTTCATTGACTTACTGAATGTGGCTGTGATAATGCCGGTGTTGGGGCAAACGCCGATCGACGCGTTTAACGGAGTCACGGAAGTCACCGTAGGCGGGGTCAGAGGGGCGCCAGCGCCCGCAGTCNNCGATTCTCCTCTTAAATCATTCACAGAGCGTTCCCCACTTCCTGATGACTACATAACTAATTAAGCTTGAGGTAATCTAGTTCCCTGACGATCCTCAGATCCTGCTGAAACGCGAGCCGCCGACATTGTCGATGCAGGCCAGGACAAAGACTGTTCACTTTTAGACAGGGAATGATTTTATTGTTGTCGGATTAAACACATCTGTAGCCAGGTTGCATCCCTGCGGGGTCAAATCGGTCTTTGTACGGCACCTTTCATTCCTGTCACAACGTCGCCGTCATTGAGCGCAACGAGTGATTATGCAACAGGCATAGAAATGAACTGACGGTACTTTACTTAGCAACGATGCTCGTTCCATTCTGAAAAGCGGGCAAGAGATTGTGGCTTAAAATTAATGCAGAAACTGTGCAAGATAGAACAGCTTTTGATTATGCACTCGGATAGATTAATTGTGATGTGACCCCCCCGCAGGCACTTGATTAGTTGCAATTCATCTAACCGCTTAGGGGATATAGCCACATTCTCACTTCAGGCGGGGCTTGGATATTTCTTGGGCAAGAATGGGAAGAACGTTGCAGACAGTTTTTGACACGGCCCATGTCAACCGATCATTAAAGGCTTGTAATGAGAGACTTATGTAAGCTTGGACTGATCTAATTAAATGGTCCGTAACGTGCACGATTTACAACGCGGGACTGTCGGAAGGGCCAATCTCAGCCTCCCCTTCGTTCCGCGAACTGAAATGCGGATTTTGCAATGTGTCGAACGGCGAGTCCCACCTCAGGGCGCGACTCGAATGAAAGGAATATATGAAATTGAGCGCGTTTTCCGTTTTGTCCCTTGCGCTAGCTCTCCCGTTGGCCGCAGTCATGGTCCGTGCGGACAGCATTGATATTGGAACCGCGGCTCCCTTTGGGGTGCTGGGGGAGGCGGGGGTGACCAACACGGGCCCTTCCGTCATCTCTGGAAGCGTAGCCGGCTCGACGGGAACCCCGGCAGTTACTGGCTTTCCTCCAGGAAGTGTGGTCCCGCCAGGAGTACTGTCTACAGCCGGAGTCGCGAATTCCGGCCCGGGAACGCCTTTTGGCGACGCCTTGGCCGCCTACAATTACGCGGCGGGCCTGAGCGGTATGAGTGAGGGCGCCGCCAGTCTGGGTTCAGGAGGGATTGGCGGGACGCTCGCCACGGCGCTCCCCACAGGCGTCTATTCGTTCAGTTCGACAGCCGTTCTTTTGAACGGAACGCTATTCCTTAATGCCGGAGCCAACAACAACGCCAGCTGGATTTTCCAGATTCCAGCAGCGCTCACAACCGCAAGCGCTTCGAGTGTGGAAGTGGTCGATACCGGGTCCGGTCCGTTTACTGGGACCATTACCTGGGATGTCGGCTCCTCCGCGACCCTTGGTTCGACCACTTCGTTCCTGGGGACAGTTATCTCCCTAGCGGGCGATTCTCTGGATAACGGGGCAACCATCGGATGCGGCAGGGTCATATCGCTGGATGCTTCCGTAACGCTGATCAACAACACCATTACGACGCCGGGTGCTACGGGCGGTTGCGCGCAAACCACCGGAAGCGGCTCGGGCGGTAGCGGCGGCACGATCGGTGGTGGCGGTGGTGGTACGATTAAGACTCCAGAGCCCGGCGAGCTAGCATTGCTCTCCTTTGGGCTGGCCGCATTGGCCTTCCTGGGACTTCGGAAATCGCGAGCGCGTTCAGCAACCATTTAAAGTAACTGCAGCCGTTGATCACGGGATCGATGAATCTTTCGGCGATGGGACGGGCAGAATTTGCCGCCATCGCCGAATCTGTTTCCGGCCTTCATTTCTCCNNTCTAACTATTTAAGCAAAAACTCGACACGCTGCCGCTCCCGGACAATATTCCAACCGCGGTTCCGTAACCCCTTCTCACGGTTAAAGCAGCGCTCCAGATAATCCATACGCGCCGCGCGATTGATTCCCAAAGACGGCACGCGTATCATGGATCATTCATGAACATAAGCAAAACAGGTCGCCTGGCCCGTCTCTTCCCTTCCTGCAATCGTATCCTGCTTGCCGCGCTCTTTGTGTCACTCGTCGCGCCGGCGTTGATTGCCGGCGATCCCGAGATTTTTCCTCTCTCGCAAATCCAGCCGGGAATGAAGGGCGAGGCTTACACGATTTTCGCCGGAGACCAGATCGAGAAATTCGATCTGGTGGTCATTGGCGTGATGCCGAATTTTCTGGCGCCGAAAGAGTCGATCATTCTCGTGCAGCTCCTGGGCCCGAAAGTGGAGCACACAGGCGTAGTTGCCGGGATGAGCGGAAGCCCGGTTTATATCGACGGCAAACTTGCGGGCGCGCTATCGCTCAAGCTCGGCCAGTTCAGCAAGGAACCATTGGCGGGAGTCACTCCGATTGAAAATATTTTGAGCTTGCCCAAGGGCCAGCCCGGCGCGATGCGCGCCGAGGTAATGCCGGGCGAGGCCGCCCCTTCCGGGCAAATGGAAGCGCGACTCGAAATCCCATCGGACTGGGTTTCGCGCGCCGGCATTTCCGGCGGCAGTTTTCTGACGCCGATCGAATCCCCACTGGTATTTTCGGGCTTCAGCGCGCTCGCCATCCGGCAGTTTGAGCACGAATTTGCCGCGTATGGCATGGCGGCAACACAAGGCGGCAGCGTCGATGCGCGATCCGACGATGGAAACATTCGCCCCGGAGACATGGTCAGCGCCGTGCTCCTCGAAGGGGATTTATCGCTGAATGCGTCTTGCACGGTCACGGCGATCGTGGATGGGCGCGTGTACGTTTGCGGGCATCCGCTGTTTGGATTTGGCGCCGTTCAAATGCCCATGGCGCGCGGCCGCGTGCTGACCACGCTCAGCTCCGAACTGGAATCCACGAAAATTGTAAACGTTGGCGGAACGATCGGCTCGTTCAATCAGGATCGCGTCACAGCGGTCGTCGGCAGCCTGGGCGCCGCGCCAAAATTAATTCCCATCGACATGACCGTGGCCACGCCGGATGGTGACAAGCACCTCGCCTTCCGCATGATCTCGAATCCGAAGATCACGCCGATTCTGATGGGCATTGCCGCGCTGAACGGCCTGATCCAGAGCAGCGTGTACGGCGAAGGAACCACGCTGCACTTGACGGGCGGAATCGACATCGCCGGCCACTCCAGCGTCACGCTCGATAATCTTTTCCCCCCCATGGATTCCTTCGTTCCCGACGGCTTGCCGGTAGCGGGCGCAGTGCAAAGCACTTTTCAAAGAATTTTCTCCAACCAGTATGAGACGGCGAATATCGAGCGCGTGACGCTGCGCATGGAATCCATGCCGGAGCGCCGCCAGATGACCATCGAAGGCGCGTGGCTGGACAAATCCGAAGCCGAGCCGGGCGACACAGTCAACGTGCGCGTGCAGCTGCGTCCCTATCGCGGCTCGCCAGTGATTCGCGATGTGCGCATCGAGATTCCGCCGCAAGCCCCACGCGGCACCTCCATGCAAATCCTGGCCAGCGATTCGGGCACACTGAACCGCATGAGCGTAGTCTCCGGATCGCAGGCGCGTCTGGATAGCCTGGAGCAGCTCATCTCCGTTTTGAATCGCGAACGCAGAAACAACCGGCTGTACGTGACGCTGCTCGGATCTTCGCCGACCATGGTGGTGCAGGACAAAGTGATGCCTAACGTGCCCGCATCTCAGATCAACCTTCTAGACCAGCGCGGCGGCCCGGCGAGTTCTCTAGTGGTTCGGCAATCGGCGGCGGGAGAATGGTCATTGCCGCTCGATCAGATCGTTCAGGGTTCCACAACCCTTACGATTCAAATCAAGTAAGCGGCAGGCTGGCGCGCGTCGCCGGCTCCTCGAGGAGTCTTATGCGCAAGGTATTTTCAAACGCCCGCGAATCGCTTGGCCGAAGAAACGCCTCCGTTGCTCACCCGGCCGCCTGGATTTTTCTCGCCGCTTTTGTAATCGCCGCCGCGGCGCCCGCGCTTGCAGAACATACGCGCTGGTGGCGCCAAAGCACCTTTGAAGATTTTGACAAAGGGACGGCGAAAGGCGTGGCCCTGCGCAGTGACGGCAAAATGTTTCTGGCCCCGCGTTTCTCCGAATTTGCGGACGCCAATCTCGCGTATCTCCTGCAGATCAAGGCCGACGCAAAGGGAAATCTGTACGCGGCGGGCGGCTCCAACGCAAAAGTACTGCGAATCGACACGAGCGGCAAATCGACGAGCGTATTTGAGTCG
This sequence comes from Acidobacteriota bacterium, assembly GCA_003161495.1. Lineage (GTDB taxonomy): Bacteria > Acidobacteriota > Terriglobia > Acidiferrales > UBA7541 > Palsa-360. The sequence goes on from PMOP01000442.1 coordinate 11,563, forward strand.
ATGGAACTGGCGGCCCAGGCGATCGCTCTCGATGCCGCCGGGAATCTTTTCGTCGGCACGTCGCCCGACGGAAAAGTCTACAAAGTGACGCCCTCCGGCCAATCCTCCGTCTTCTTCGATCCGAAGATGAAATACATTTGGGATCTGGCTGTCGATAAGGACGGAACTCTGTACGTCGCCACGGGCGATACCGGCAAGATTTTCGCTGTCGCGCCCAACGGCAAAGGCGATATTTTTTATTCCAGCGAGGAAACTCATATTCGATCCCTGGCACTCGATGCAAGCGGCAACGTGCTGGCCGGAACAGAGCCCAGCGGCCGCGTTCTGCGTATTCCAAAGGCCGCCGGTAACCGCCACGCCTTTGTTATTTACGAGACCTCGAAAAAAGAAATCACGGCCCTGCTCGAGTCCGCTACGGGCGAGTTGTACATCGCGGCGGTAGGCGAAAAGACCGCGACTATCCCCGGCCAATCACGTTCCATCCCGGTGGACGCAGGAGCGACGTCGAACATTACGATTTCGGTTGGCCCAGGGGGAAACACTGCCGCGGCCACGCAGGCGCTTCCCATCCCTTTCACGCCGTTGCCCGCCGTCAATTCGAGTTCGGTTTATCGAATCGCCGCGGACGGTTCTCCCGAGGAACTTTGGAGCACGCGGGACGAAGTTGTTTACTCTGTAGGTCTTTTACCTGACGGAGAACTTCTCCTCGGAACCGGCAACGACGGCGTGGTATTGGAACTCGAAGGCAATCATGTGTTCTCGAAACTCGTGAAAGCTACCTCGCGCCAGGTCACGTCCATCGCCGCCGGCCCCGGCGGAAAACTGTTTCTCGCCGCGGCCAATCCCGGAAAAGTATTCACGCTCGGGCCGGAAAACGAGTCCGAGGGCACCTACGAATCGCAGCCGTTTGACGCGCACATTTTTTCGCGCTGGGGCCGCACCGTCTGGTGGGGTGAAAATTTCGCTACGGCGAACAATGGCGGCGCTTCGCGAATCGCCATCTATGCCCGCTCCGGAAACACTTCCGATCCCGACTCCAATTGGAGCGACTGGTCGGGTCCGTATGCAAATCCGTCCGGCGATAAGCTGGATTGCCCGGCCGCGCGCTTCGTTCAATGGAAGGCGATCCTGCGCGGAGGCGGCGCCGGCGGCAACGCCACGCCCGCGATCGACTGGTTCAGCATCGCCTATTTGCCCAAAAATATTTCTCCCGAAGTGACCGCAATCGCCGTGCAGGATCCCGGCGTGCGCGTCCAGGGAATTTCAATGCCAACGGCGGGCCCCGGGCCGCAGACACCCGCGCAAATTCGGATGCCGCAGCCGCCGCCATCCGCTTCTTCAGCCAATGGCGTTTTCTCCATCACCTCGATTTCGGCGCTCGGGCAGTCTTCCGACTCCGCGCATTTCGATCCCGTGCCACAGGGCTTTTCGCAAAAAGGGTATGAATCCGTTCTCTGGACCGCGGATGACGCGAATGGAGACCAGCTGGAATTCTCGATTTATTTTCGCGGAGAAAATGAATCTTCGTGGAAGCTGCTGAAGGACAAGCTGGACACGCGTTTTTATTCCTGGGACACCACGTCGATGCCCGACGGCGCTTACTACTTGAAGATCGTAGCGAGCGACTCTCCATCCAACCCCGCCGGCGAAGGGCTTTCTTCGGAACGCGAATCCGACCGTTTTGTCGTGGACAACGCGCCGCCGTCCATCGCTCAGCTTTCGGCGGATTCCGTCAGCGCCGGCGTGCGCGTGCGATTCCAGGCCAGCGCGCCGGTCAGCTTCATTGCACGCGCGCAATACAGCCTGGATGCGGGAGATTGGACGCTGGTCTTCCCCGCTGGAGGCTTGAGCGACGCGCCTCGCGAGAATTACGATTTTCAGTTGCAGAAAATTTCACCGGGCGAGCACACGGTCACGGTTCGCGTGTACGACCAGTTTGAAAATGTTTCCAGCGCCAAGACCACAGTCCGCATTTCTTCCAGCGGAAATTGAAACGCAGTCAGGTGGCGCCGGCGTCCCGCCGGCGATTTTTCTCAGTTTTGCCAAGCCGCAAAAAGCGCCGGCGGGACGCCGGCGCCACAAAAAATCAAAAATCATCACGGATTGTGTGGTGGCCCGATGTCCCGGAGGGACGTGAAAACGTAGCACCCTGTGGAAACATCAGGTGGCGCGGCGCGATGCTTCACAGCCTCGGCGGGGCTTGCTCTTGCGCGCTCGCGCCTAGCCTCCGCTGACGCATTCGACCACGATCTTTCGTCCCTTACGGCACTGGCCAGGATGAAATAAGAAACGATTCGTTCCGCGGGAAAAACTCTTAACTCGCCCAGCGTTCCCGCGCCGAGGCCTTCGCTTCGTAGCGCTCGATGTGCAGTCCGATCCCGGACATGCCTCCCGGGGCGGAGCTCTGCTTCACATGGACCACGCGCGCCATGCACTTCACATCGTTCGCCACTCGTCCAGCCACCTCTTGCGGCATGCGCAACGACACTTCGACCGGAGTTCCGATTTTCAGCGGAACGCTGGTCATAAAGTACAGCCCGCGTTGCGATATGTTTTCCGACTGCGCCGTTTGCTCCGTCGATCCCGGATTATTAAGCGCCCGGAATCTCAAGGGCACACGGACATTCACGCGTGTATCGATACGTCGTTCACTTGAACTCATCGTTTCCTCCCCGCTCGCCGGTTTGAATGCGCGCGGTTTTTAAAAGTAGGAAGGGGGTGAATCCGATTCTAGCTCGCCGCAAAATGGAAGCAAGGAAAATGCGCATCTTTTGCGTGACATGAACCACGCCGGGACAAGTTGTGCCATAATGCGCCTTTCTTAAGAGCTTTCTCATTGAGCGCCTCTGACACTCCAGCTTTCGTGGGCCCCAGCCTCCAGGCAATTCGGGAGGCGCATCGGCGTATTGCTCCGCACATCGAGGAAACGCAGGTGATGATTTCCTATCCGCTCGATGAACTGGCGGGCGCGCTCTTGTATTTCAAATGCGAAAACTTGCAGCTCTCCGGCTCCTTCAAGATTCGCGGCGCGGCGAACGCGGTTTTTTCGCTCAGCGAGGCGGAAGCGGCGCGAGGCGTGGTGACGCACTCGTCGGGAAATCACGGCGCGGCGCTGGCGCTGGCGGCGCAAATGCGCGGCATGCGCGCCTGGGTGGTGATGCCCCGCAACGCTCCGCAAGTAAAAATTCGCGCCGTCGAAGCTTATGGCGCGGACATTTCGTTTTGCGAGCCGACGCTTGCGGCGCGCGAGGCCGCCGCGGCCGAGTTGCTGCGCTCCACGGGCGGAACGCTGGTCCATCCCTACGACGACGATCGCGTGATTGCGGGGCAAGGCACGGCGGCGCTCGAATTTCTGGAGGAGATACCCGACCTGGACATTATTTGCGCGCCCGTCTCCGGCGGAGGATTGCTTTCCGGCACGGCCATCGCGGCAAAATCCCTGCGCCCGGAAATCGTGGTGATCGGCTGCGAGCCGGCCAATGCCGACGACGCGTCGCGGTCGTTCGCCTCCGGCCAACTCGAACCCGGCTCCGAAAAGTTCACCATCGCCGATGGTCTGCGAGCGAACCTATCGCCGCGAACCTTTGCGATTTTGCGCGAGCGCGTCGACCGCATCATGCTCGTTACGGAACAGGAAATCGTGGAATCGATGCGCCTGATCACGGAACATCTGCGCAGCACGGTCGAACCTTCGGGCGCTGTAGCAGCATCTCCCGCCCTTCATCGCCAGATTGAAGGGGATGAACTGCGCATCGGAATCATCCTCTCCGGCGGAAATCTGGATCCGGATAAGATTCCCGGCCAGTGAGGAAAGATTCGTGGTGACCAGTGACTGGTGACTGGTGATTCGTGGCAATCCCTCATTATTTTTTACCTTCTGAAATGAAGCTATCTCATAAATTGTTTGTGGGTCGCGGCTTCAGCCGCGACATTCAGAAGGCTCAAAAACAAGGGCTTTAGCCCCTGAAGTTCTGCCAAGCGCGAAGGCTTGGCCATTTATGAGATTGCTTCATATCAGCTCTAGGTAACTGTCAGCTTTATTGTTGTCGATACCGTTGCGGATCCCGTCACGGTGATTGTGTACGTACCTGCCGGGGTACCGGTCGGATTGGGAGTCCCTCCGCTGCTGCTGCCTCCGCTTGAACCGCAACCCAAAGCGAACAACATAAGCAGGAAAGCCGCCGTACCGATGGGAATAATTTTCAAAGCCCGGCGCCTGCCCAAAGCCAGGACGGAAAGAAGTGAAATTCCCAGAAGACTTACTGTTGCTGGCCACGGATAGATGCGCATGCGCTGGCTGTTCGTGGATGGCGGAACAATCGCGGTGCGCGACGTAGTCGTGATGACCAAAGAAGCGGTCGAGCCCGCATTCACCGTTACGGGAGTGCAAGCTGCGCCTGTGGGCAAGCCGGAACACGTCAATGGGAAAGATGCATTCCCTACATCCGTGATGATAAAAGTTGCGGAAGTGCCGGCTGAAACTGTTTGCGCAGGCGGTGTCGCGTTGATGGAGGATAGGTTGCCGGCGGACACGGTCAAAACCGTCTTGCCGCCCGCCAGATCCGGCCCCGTATCCGGCGGTCCAAATGGTGCGACCATGATGTAATAATTCGTGCCTGCCGTCGCGGAAAACGAGAGCATGGACTGCGTGTATTGACCGCTGGAAACGTCATCATTGCAAGCGACGTTGGTTAAGCTCCCAGGCGTTCCGGTCCACACGGAGAGCGTCGTGTCGTAGACACTGCCAACCGTGGATACGATGAGCGATTGGGTGGTCGCGGACGTGACTGTCCACCATACAGTCTTGGTCCGCGGATTCGTACTCGCATTCGGGCCAATCAGGACGCAAGGTGGCGCGGGATCGGTCGAATCGGTAGTCGCCGCGGAATTATTGACCGTGCTCGTGGAGTTAATCGTCATCGCAATCGCACCTGTGATGTGGTCATTCACGGGAGGGGTGCTAGTCACCGTAAACGGCAGCGATGCGGAAGACTCCCCGGCCTTGGCTGCATCATCCGTGACCGAAACAGAAGCGGTCGTGCCATACGCGACAAGATTTTGTGAAATCGTCGCACTGATGGATGTCGCCGTCCCTCCAGGCAACATCGTTACTCCGGAGGTCGAACCGTTCCACAAAATCTGGGCGTTTGTGGCAAAGCCGATTCCAGTCGCGGTTAGTGTGAAATTGGTCGAGCCCGCTGCGATGGTCGTGGGACTGATCGAGCTTAATGTGGGCGTCAACCCAACTGCCGAAGTGATGCTCGACCATGCGTTGACCAGAATCGCGGCGTCAATCGAGCCGAGCCCCGTTGCCTGATCGTAGCCAGTAACCGAAGCGAATCCGATAGGTCCACCGCCCGAACAATCCTGCGTGCCCGCAACACAAGCGCTCGTGTTGTCTCCCGTTGCAATGTCGTGAAATGCACTCGACGTGCCTGCCGCCAAAGGATAGAGAATGTAATTTACATTTCCCTGACCGGTAGAGCTGGTCTTCTGATTGATCAGCGCAAGAATCCCTGCAAAAGTGGGGGCTCCGAACGATGTCCCGCCATAGGCCTGCAGAGTCGTGTCAGAATATCGGAATGTGCCATTGAGGCAGCTCGATGTGAATGTGGAGGAATTGTTCGGCGTGAACTGTACGCAAACCAGATAGGGATCATGCGTGGATGATGCATTCACCGATATATCCGGAACATCCCGGGCGCCGTCCGCTGGAACGCCAGTCCCTGTCTGCCACGTCGGCTTTCCAAACATCGAACTCGCCCCACCTCCTCCGGCAGAAAGCCCATTTGCGGTGGAGCTATCGTTCCAGACTTTTTCAGGGATATACGACAAAGCCGATGTCAGGACATCCGTATTATTTGTGGCCACCTTCCAGAAGACGCCGTTTCCCTCATTGAATTCGGTGCCGCCAACTCCAGTCACATAAGGCAGGCTGGCCGGCACATCGACGTTGAGCCCTAAGATTGCGGGATAATTGCCGAGATCCGAGTCGCAGTCGGTGGCGCCACCGTCTCCGGCGGAAGAAACAATCGTAATGCCCTGCGAATTCGCCTGCTGCGCAATCGCAACCAGGGATTCGATTTCAAAAAGCGGATTCAAAGCCTCGCAATTGCCGTAGCTCACACTGATTACCGGCGCAAAATTTTGGCTGACGGCGTACTGGAGAGCGTCGTTGACACCGTTGCCTGAATAAACAAAATCGATGGTCGCATTCTTCGCCACGGCGCCGGCCCACTCGATGTCTATGCTGGACTCTTGTTCATCGCCTGTACCGCTCAATACTCCCGGATCAGTTGAGGTCGGGACAAGAGTCACAACAGGCGCGTTGGGTAATAGCCCTGCAGCCGTACGAAATGCGGCAATATCCGCCGGGATAATATTCGACTGCCCGACAACAACGATCTTTTGTCCGGTGCCGTCAATTGCCGGACTTGCGCTGTACAAGGGGTCCAAGTCGTAAATCATCGCAAAATCTCCGGGCGCCACAAAATTATTCCCGGAAATAGCGGACGTAAAATTTGGCTGTGGATTCCCACTCGCCGGATTCTTCCGAACAGCTCGGGGCTTCATGCGAAAATTATTTAAGCCACGAAAGCCGGAAACAACGGTCGCCAAATCGGCAGGCACCGAGGGCTCGCTCGAATTGGAGTAAAACTTTGTGTCGCTGGTCGCATAGTTGTGCATTTCCACGTGAAGTGCGGACTCCACTTGCGAGGCCGCTCCTTCAAACACGATAAAGTTTCTGCTGTCGGGCGTTTCCACCACGTTCAGGCCGCGCGCCTGCAACCATGCCGTTACCTTTTGCAAATCCGCTTGCGCGATGCCAAATCGCTCGCCAAATTGCGCCGGAGTCAGCCACTGATGAAAACTGGGCGACGCGGGATTTTGCTGGGCCGCCAACAGCGCGTCCAGATCGGCTTTCTGCGCCGCGGTTGGTTGAAACGCCATGGTAATGCGTTCCATTTTCATGGCAGGATCGACTCTGCCCTGGTCATATTGCGGTCGCGCCAAGGGATGCGTGTTCCCGCGAAGCGTCGTCAGGTTGCTATCGCGGATTTGCGCGGCAATGCGGGCAGGCACGGCATTCGTTTGCGCGGACGCGGCGAACGGCGAGATCAGCGCCAGTGCGCCGCCGCAAATCGCGGCCCTGCCAAGCGATGCCAAAGAGCGGCGAAGATCGCGGATCGCTGGCGGCAAAAA
>PMOP01000494.1:0-2483 GCA_003161495.1 Acidobacteriota bacterium
TCCGCCGACTTGCTGGCTACGCAACAAAATCGCATCTCTATCGTTCACCAAACCGGCGAACGCGACTATAATGCTGTACGCGTGGCTTATGCACGACGAGAAATCAACGCGGAGGTTCTGCCCTTCATCGGGAACATGGCAGAGAGATTTGCCCAGGCCGATTTGATTGTCTGCCGCGCGGGCGCAATCACGGCCGCGGAAGTTGCCGCCGCCGGACGCGCCGCCATCTTCATCCCCTTCGGCGCATCCACAGACAGCCACCAGTTGCGCAACGCCCAGGAAATGGAACGTGCCCGGGCGGCGCGGCTGATCCCGGAGCCCCAGCTCAGCGCGGAACGACTTACGCAGGAAATTTTTGGATTGTTTGACCGCCCGGCGGAGTTGCAATCAATGGCGGCCAACGCCCGGCGTTTGGCGAAGCCGCAGGCGGTGCAGGAGATCGTCAACCTGATCGAAGAGGTGTGTCGCGCATGATGGTGACGTTCCACAATTTCAAACGCATTCACCTCGTCGGCATCGGCGGGATCGGAATGAGCGGGATCGCCGAGGTGTTGCTCACGCTCGGCTATGCGGTTTCGGGCTCGGATGCGAAATCGTCCGCGATCACGGAGCGCCTGCTGAACATGGGCGCCGAAATTTTTGAGGGACACCGGCCGGAACAAGTGCAAGGCGCGCATGTGGTCGTGGTTTCCTCGGCGATTCGCGCCGACAACCCGGAAATTGTCGAGGCGCACCGCCTGAAAATTCCCGTGATTCCGCGGGCGGAAATGCTCGGCGAATTGATGCGCTTGAAATACGGAATCGCCATCGCCGGGGCGCACGGCAAAACAACGACTACGTCGATGACGGCGAGCGTACTCGCTGCTGCCGGACTCGATCCTACTTTCGTTGTGGGTGGCCGCGTGAACCATATCGGCTCAACCGCTCGGCTCGGTCGCGGCGAATACATGGTTGTCGAGGCTGACGAGAGCGACCGCACGTTTCTTTTGCTCGCTCCGGTCGTCGCCGTGGTGACCACCATCGACCGCGAACACTTGGACACTTACAAGTCTCTCGAAGAAATTCAGGAAATTTTCACGCGCTTCGTCAATCGCGTGCCGTTCTACGGCGCCGCCGTGCTTTGCCTCGATGAACCGAATGTGCAAGCCATCATTCCGAATGTGAAGCGGCCGGTCATCACCTATGGCACTTCGAGCCAGGCGGACCTGGTGATCAGCGACATCGAGTTGCTTGGAATTCAGAGCGAGTTTCGCCTGACCTTTCGCGGGGACGATCTCGGAAAATTCCACTTGAACGGGCCTCCGGGAATTCACAATGTGCGCAACGCCGCTGCCGCTGCCGCTGTCGCGCTTTATCTGAATGTTCCGTCCGAGTTAATTCGCGTGGGGCTCGAGGAATTTGCGGGAGTGGGCCGCAGGTTTGACGTCAAGGGCGTCATTAACAGCATCACGCTGATTGACGATTACGGCCACCACCCCGCCGAAATTCGCGCCACGCTCGAAGCCGCGCGCGGTTGCCATTTCGAGCGCATCCTGGTTCTGTTTCAGCCGCACCGGTATTCGCGCACGAAGCATTTGTGGGATGAATTTTGTTGCGCGTTCAATCAAGCCGACATGGTTGTGCTGATGGATATTTATGGCGCGGGCGAGCAGCCCATTCCCGGCGTTACCGGGCTGGCTCTGGCGGAAGCGATTCGCGCCGCCGGGCATAAAAATGTGGTCTTTCATAGTTCCATGCAGGAGGGCATCGAGGAATTGCTTCGCGCCGTTCGACCCGGAGACGCGATCCTCACGATCGGCGCCGGCAATGTGAGCCGCGCGCCGGGCGAGCTGGCGATTCTGTTGGGAGCGAGGGTTTCTTTGCATCATGCGCATTAACGATTCCAAATTGATTGCAGCTATTGGCGCGCTCGGCGTCGAATACAGAGCGGGTGTTTCGCTCGCGCCGAAAACTTCTCTCGAAATTGGCGGGACTTCCGATCTTCTGGTTGTCCGCAAGCACGAATCCCTTCCGAAACTGATCCAGATGCTGAAACAGGCCGGCGTGCCGCATCGTTTTCTCGGCGGAGGCAGCAACGTCCTCCTGCCTGATGGCGAACTTCCCTGGGTGATCCTGCAACTTGCGCGGCAAGATCCAGATGTGCGCTTTGAGGGCAATAACGTTTTCGTCGATTGCGCTGCTGACCTCGGCCGGACAGTCACCACCTGCGCCAAGCACGATCTGGGAGGCATGGAAGGCCTGATCGGTGTTCCCGGATCCATCGGCGGTGCGCTGCGAATGAACGCGGGCGCCTACGGCACCCAAATTGGAACATATGTCCGCGAGGTGCAGGTGTACCGTGCGAGCACAGGACGGATCGAGACCCTGCGAGGGGCTGAAATAAATTTTGAATACCGGCACACATCGTTTGCGCTCGATGATATTATGCTGTCGGTGAGACTGGAACTTCCGTCCAAACCGTACAGCGAGATACTTCAAGGAAT
>PMOP01000494.1:2511-10485 GCA_003161495.1 Acidobacteriota bacterium
CGCGTCAGCGACCGCCACGCCAATTTTTTCATCAACGCCGGACATGCCTCGTCGGCCGACATGCTCGCGCTGATTGCCGATGTTCGCCAGCGTGTGCGCGACCGCTACGGCGTGGAACTCGAAGAAGAAGTGATCGTCTGGAAGGCCCAGTGAAAAAACGATGAGCGCAGAACCAGATTATCTACCCGCGGACGCGCTGGCCGAAGACGAGCCGAAGTATCTTCGCCGGCAGAAGCCGGTGGAGATACGCAAGCGCAAATTCAGCCGGAAGGCTTGGCCGTTGTACCGCCGCGTTCTGGCGGGAGGAGTTGCCGTGCTTTCGATGGGATTCGCTCTGTACGCGGCCGCGAATTACTTGCTATATTCTCCCGGCGTTTTGCTGCAGAGCGCGGACCAGATTGAAATTCAGGGCAACCGTTTCGTGCCGCCGGAGGCGATCGCGGAAAAATTTTCCGCGGACATGGGACGCAGCGTGGTGCGCGTCCCGTTGACGGAACGTCGCGAGGCGCTCGAGTCGCTGCCTTGGGTGGAGCAGGCGCATGTGCAGCGTGTGCTGCCCAACCGGATTCGCGTGGAGATTACCGAGCGCACGCCTGTCGCGTTTCTGCGCACCGGCAGCGATCTCTCTCTCGTGGATGCGCAAGGAGTGGTTCTCGACCGGCCCGCCGAGGGCGAGTTCCATTTTCCTGTGGTGGCCGGCCTTGCGGAATCGATGCCTCGTGAGGCCCGCGAGCAGCGCATGAATTTGTACGTGCAGTTCATGAAGGGAATTGAAACCGTTCAGCCCGGCGCGGACGATCACGTCAGCGAGGCGGACCTTTCCGACGCCGCCGATTTGCGCGCGACGCTTACCGGACTTGGAGCCGCGTCCGGCGGCGCTTCGCCGATCCTCGTGCACTTCGGCGATTCGGATTTTGGCAACAGGTATCATCTGCTCGCGGAAAATATTGACCAGTGGCGAGCCAGCGCGGGGAGCGTCGATTCGGTGGATTTGCGGTTCGCGCGGCAAGTGGTGGTGAATCCGGAATCGAAAACGATCGCGGCCAATCTGAAGCAGAGCGCGCCGGTGAGCGCGCCGCTGTACCGGCCTCTGCGAGTGCGCCAGCGCGCGGCCGTTGCGCGGAAGAAGCGCTGATTGAAATTTGAAAATCGTTTGCCCGGACGCGCCCTCGACCGGACAAACGAATGGAGCGGGCCGTTGCCGCAGCGACGAGCCTCACGGGAAGAAATAGAAGGAGCGGCGGCTTGACGAAAAAGGAAAAGTACCTGGTCGCGCTGGACGTTGGCAGCACGAAGACCTGCGCCATCATCAGCGAGTTGACCGAAACGGGCGCGAAATTTGTGGCACTGGGCGCGGCGGAATCCAAGGGCCTGCGCAAGGGATTGATTGCCAATATTGGCGCGGCGGCGACTTCGGTGCGGCGCGCGATCGAGGAGGCCGAGGGCGTTGCCGGAGTGCCTGTCGAGCGCGTGATCGCCGGCGTTGCGGGCAGCCATGTTCGCGGAGTGAACAGCCGCGGCGGAATCACGATGGGACACCGGCCGCGGGACATCAGCCGCGACGATGTTCATCACGCCGTGGATGCCGCGCGCAACATCACTCTTCCTGAAGACCGCGTGGTGCTGCACGTCCTGCCGCAGGAATTCCTGCTTGACGCTCATGATAATATTCGCGATCCGCTCGGCATGATTGGCGAGCGCCTGGAAGTGAACGTGCACCTCGTGACTTCCTCCGCATCCGCCATGCAGAACCTGGTGATTGCGATCAATCAGGCGGGCGTGGAAGTCTCGGACACGGTACTGGAGCCGCTGGCTTCGGCGGAATCCTGCCTCACGCAGGATGAGCGCGAGCTTGGTTGCTGCCTGCTCGATATCGGCGGCGGTACGACGGAGCTGGTGATTTTCGGCAACGGCATGCTGCGCCATGCGGCGGCGATTCCCGTGGGCGGCGATCATTTCACGAACGATCTGGCCGTCGGGCTGCGCACGCCGATTCCCGGGGCGGAGAAAATCAAGCGCGAGCAAGGCTGCGTTTTCAAGGATTTGATTGTGGAGGACCACGCGATTGAAATCGCGAGCGTAGGCGATCGCCCACCGCGCACGGTGTACAAACGGATGCTGAATGAAATTGTGGAACCGAGAGCGCAGGAATTGCTTTCGCTCGTTCGCGATGAATTGCAGCGTGGAGGTTTCGCATCACTGATTCCCGCCGGACTTGTCTTGACCGGCGGCGGAGCGCATCTCACGGGGCTCGTCGAACTCGCAGAGAGCATGTTCCATCTGCCCGCGCGCGTGGCAGTTCCCCGAGGACTTGAAGGGATGCCTGAACAGCTTTCCCAGCCCGAGTACGCAACCGTTGTCGGCCTGCTTCTGTACGGCGCGCGAGCCCGGCGCCAGGCGCCCCCCAAGCCGGCGACGTTTGTGGGTAGAATCAAAAGCATGTTCGCCGGAGCGTGATGCGAAAATCTTCGGCGGGGCAGGGACAATTTTTTGTTGGAGGGACCGAAATGGCTAAAGATGCGGGAATCCGGATGTCGTTCAGCGAGGAAATAAATCAAGGCGCGAAGATCAAGGTGATCGGCGTCGGCGGCGGTGGATGCAACGCCGTCAACCGCATGATCCGCGCCAAGGTCGAAGGCGTGGAATTTATCGCCGCGAACACCGATTTGCAGGCGCTCAAGCTTTCGCAGGCGCCCCTGAAATTGCAGCTGGGCGGCAAGCTCACCAAAGGTCTTGGCGCGGGCGCAAATCCGGAGATTGGGCGCAAGGCGGCGCTCGAAGACACCGACAAAATCATCGAAGCGCTCGAAGGCTCGGATATGATTTTTCTGACCACGGGTCTCGGCGGCGGTACCGGAAGCGGCGCGGCTCCGGTGGTCGCTTCGCTCGCGAGCGAACTCGGCGCTCTGACCGTCGCGGTCGTCACCAAGCCATTTCTGTTTGAGGGCAAGCGCCGGCAGCAGCAGGCCGAGCAGGCGCTTGCCGAATTGATTGGCAGCGTCGACACCGTCATCGTGATCCCCAACGAGCGGCTGCTCGAAACCGTGGAAGCGGGCACAAGTTTCTTCGAGGCGTTTCGCATCGCCGACGACGTGCTGCGCCAGGCCGTGCAGGGCATCAGCGACATCATCACGATTCCCGGCATCATCAATCGCGACTTCGCCGACGTTCGCACCATCATGCAGGGGCAGGGATACGCCGTGATGGGCACAGCGGTCGCTTCCGGCGCGAACCGCGCGGTCGATGCGGCTACGCGCGCGATCAACAGCCCGCTGCTGGAAGACAATTCGATACAGGGCGCGCAGGGCATTCTGATTAACGTCTGCGGATCGTCCAGCCTCACGCTGAACGAAGTTCACGAAGCCTCTTCCGTCATCGAGAAAGCCGCACACGAGAATGCCAACATTATTTTCGGCGCTGTCCTGGATGAAAACATGAAGGAGCAGGTGAAAATTACCGTCATCGCCGCGGGATTCCGCGAAGCGGCGCGCCGGCAGCCGCACCAGAAACCAGCTTATCTGCCGAAAACATGGAACGCGGGCCGTGAGGAAGAGCCGGTTGTCGCGCCGCAGGAGATTCCGCAGGAAGCGCCGCGCCCCGCGGTCAACGAAACGATTCATCAGGAGAATACTTCGGCTGCGGATGATCTTGACGTTCCCACGTTTCTACGTCGCGCCGCGCAAAAAGCGTAGCGCTATCCTTAGTGAAGCGAAGGTTTTCTCGGGCGTCCCGGTAAAATCGGGGCGCCTTTGTTTTAGGCAAGCCCGCCGTAGCTGTTCCTATTCCCGAATCGCTCTAACGCATGAATCGCGTGATTTTAGTAGCGCCGGCGTCTCGTCGGCTCCGAACGATTCTGTCGAACGGAAAACTGCCGGCAAGATGCCGGCGCTACCAATTCTCGGATGATTGAAATTCGATTGATCGAGAGTGCACCGAAATGGCGCAGTGGTAAAATCTGCCGTAGTAACGCGCCGTTCTTGCCCAATGGTCTGTGCGAGGAAAATTTGCGGGGAATTCCTGCAGGTTGCAACGCGTTTAGATCCGGTGGATTAGTTATTCTTCGCCACGCTGTGAGATTTGGCCCGCCGCTTGCCTCATAAGCAATGACGATTTGTGAAATGTGTTGCTGGCTAAAGTTCCGCAACCGTATGCCGATACAACACTTGAGCCCAGCTACGACAACTTGAATCTGATTAGGTCCTTAAATTTTGTGAAGAGGTGCAAAAATGTCCATCATCGGCATCCTTAGCAGCAATTTGTTTTCCGCGGGCGCGGCTCAGAGTACGCAGAGCCCTCAGAATTCTCCGTCCACGTTCCAGCAAATCAAATCGGAGTTTCAACAATTGGGTCAAGACTTGCAAACAGGGAACGTGACTGCTGCGCAATCCGATTTCACCACATTGTCGAAAAACCTTTCGACGCTAATCCCGACTCCCGCCGCTACCACTACCGCTGCGAATCCGAGTGCAAGTCCGCTGGCAACGGCATTTGCCCAGTTGGGGCAGGACTTACAGTCCGGGAATTTGCAGGCGGCGCAGCAGGACTACACAACCGTTCAACAGGATGCGCAGCAGCAGAGTGCAAGCCAACAAGTCTCCGGCCACCATGGCCACCATCATCACCATACGGAGAGTTCGCAGTCTTCCAGCTCTTCTTCTTCGCAGCAGACCAATCCTGTTAACCAGGCCTTTGGTGCGCTCGCTCAGGATTTACAAGCGGGAAATCTTTCGGGGGCGCAATCCGATTTCTCCGCGCTGCAGAACGATCTTCAGCAAATCGGCGGCTTCCTTCCGGCGGGATCGAATGGAGCTTCCGGTCCGGCTGCCCCGTCAAGTACCGGCAGTCTGAATGTGACGGCCTGATTTCCAGGCGCGTCCCTTCAAAAAGCACGCTTACTTAGAATCGGCCATGCGGCCTGAGGTACACTCGACCGCATGGCCGATTCTGTTCGAGTGCGCGCGGAAATTCTAAAAGAAATGATTCTGCACGCGCGCCGTGAACCGCACATTGAATGTTGCGGCTTGCTCGCGGGCCGCGACGGCGTAATCACCGAGATTTTTCCGGCGACGAATGCCCTTCGCAGCGCGACAGTTTACGAAATCGAGCCGCGAGAACTATTCGATCTGTTTCGGATTCTGCGCGCAAAGGGACTCACGCACTTAGGCCAGTATCACTCGCATCTAACCTCGGATAACTTTCCATCTCCGACGGACGTTGAGCAAGCCGGCTATCCCGACCATGCGTATTTCATCGTTTCGATGCGCCCGGATGCGGCGAAAACTGTCCGGGCATTTTCGATTCGTGAAGGTGAAGTGCGGGAACTCGAAATTGTCGTGGCATTAATTTAGGTGCTTACAGGACCGAGGATTTCACACGCTCGCCGGCCACGACGGAGCGGTACACTTCGCGCACCTGCTCCGCCGACCGCTCCCACGAATATTTCTGCACGAGTTCGTAGCCGCGGCGCACCAGGGTTTCGCGCAGGACGTCTTCCGTGAGGATTTGGCGGATCCCGCGCGCAATTTCAAAAATATTTTCGGGATTCGTGAGCAGGGCGGCCTGCGAAAACACTTCCGGCAAAGAGGAAACACTCGAGGTCAGCACCGGAGCGCCATGCGCCATGGCCTCGAGCGGAGGAAGGCCGAAACCTTCGTACAGCGAGGGGAAAAGAAACGCGCTGGCTCGGGAATAGAAAACGCGCAGCACAGGATGCGGCACGAATCCGAGGAAGCGCACGTCCGCCTGCACGCGCGAACGCAGAACCGCGCGCCGCAAATCCGAATGTTCTTCCGCGGAATCGCCGATCAGAAGAAGCTTCAGGTTGGAATATTTCGGATGATCGCGCAGTTCCCCCTTGGCCACCGCGAACGCTTCGATCAGGCGCGGAAGATTTTTCTGCGGCTTGATGTTTCCCGCATAAAGCACAAAGGGATCCGTCACCGCATGGCGCTCCAGAATGCGGTCGGCGCCCTCGGGCATTGGCTCGCGCACAAAACGTTCGTCGAGCGCGTTGTAGACGACCTCGATTTTTCCTTCCGGAACGTCGAATACGCGGGAGAGATCGCGCTTGGACGAATGGGACACGGCCAGGATGCGGTCAGCCCGCGCCAGGGCGCGCCGCGCGAAATACAATCGCCCGGCCTGAAACGTGGCGGAAATGCCGGGCGGCGGAGTGAGAATGTCCGTCAAATCGTGAACAGTGATGACCAGGCGCGACGGCACGACGGCGGGCGCATAAAACCAGGGCATGTGCAGAAGATCGACGCCTCGCTTGTGCAGCAGGTAGGGCAAATGCATGTGCGTGTGGAAGGAGCCTGGGTCGGACGGATATTCGAGCAGGGTGAAATTTTCGGGCAGGGGATCGAACTGATCAACGTGCGACTGCTCGCCGATCAGTAAATATTCCGTGCCGTCATTGGTGCGCGCAAATTGATTGACGATGTTGCGGATGTACGTGCCGATTCCGAAATCGCCGGCGCGCCGGATATCGATCGCAACACGCATCGGTGCCGGCGCTCAGCGCGCGGAGCCGCGGCTCCCGGCAAGCGACGGCGCGATGTCCCAGCGTCGCGTGTACAGCGGATACTGCACGGCAAATTCGGCGACCTCGGCGCGAATGCGGCGCTCGCGGTCGGCGTCGCCCAGATGCGTAAGCACGTCGGAGATCCACGCGGCGATGCGCGCCATTTCCGGCTCGAGCATCCCGCGCGTCGTCACCGCGGGTGTTCCCAGGCGAATGCCGCCGCCCGTCATCGGCGGCGTGGGGTCGAAGGGAATTGAATTCTTGTTCACGGTGATGCCCGCGCGGTCCAGCGCCGGCTGCGCGTCCTTGCCGGTGATTCCGCGCGAATACAGATCGATCAGAAAGAGATGATTGTCCGTGCCGCCGCTGACGATGCGGAAGCCCGCTTTCGCGATTTCGGCGGCGAGCCTTTGCGCGTTCGCTACAATTTGTTTGGCGTACTCGCGGAATCCCGGCTCGGCCGCTTCCTTCAGGCATACGGCTTTCGCGGCGATGGTGTGCATGAGCGGGCCGCCCTGCGTGCCGGGAAAGGTGATGCGATCGAGTTCCTTCGCGTATTGCGCTTTGCACAGCACCAGGCCGCCGCGCGGGCCGCGGAGAGTCTTGTGCGTCGTCGTCGATACGTAATCGGCGTGCGGCACCGGACTCGGATGCATACCTCCTGCGACGAGGCCCGCGATGTGCGCCATGTCCACGAAAAACAGCGCGCCGACGGAACGCGCAATCTCCGACATGCGCGGAAAATCGATGATGCGCGAATACGCGCTCGCGCCCGCGACAATCATTTTCGGTTTGTGCTCGCGCGCCAGTCGATCCAGCTCGTCGTAATCGATCCTCTCGGTTTCCTTACTCACGCCGTACGGAATAAATTTGTACATTTTCCCTGAAAAGTTGAGCGGATGCCCGTGCGTCAAGTGGCCACCGTGCGCGAGATTCATTCCCAGCACCGTGTCGCCCAGTTGCAACGCGGCCATGTAAACGGAAACGTTCGCCTGCGTGCCCGAATGCGATTGCACGTTCGCGTGCTCGGCTCCGAACAGGGCCTTCGCGCGGTCGATCGCCAACTGTTCGGCTATGTCAACGAATTCGCAGCCGCCATAGTAGCGCTTTCCGGGATAGCCCTCGGCGTATTTGTTGGTGAGCACCGAGCCCATCGCTTCCAGCACCGCTTCGGAAACAAAATTTTCCGAGGGGATCAGTTCAAGGCCCGTGCCCTGGCGGCGCCCTTCGTCGCGCAGCACATCGGCGATTTGAGGATCGACTTCCTGCAGCGGGCGGTTCATGTGCTGTGAAATTTTGGTGTCCATCTATTTTGGCGGCTCCCGCACCTGCTGTAGCCCGCGTCTTCAGACGCGGGGTTCTTCTACGTGATTGACAGAAAACCCTCGCCTCTGAAGAGGCGAGCTACAATACTGGCGGCACGTGAAAGCCTCGGTGTCGCCGAAGTTGTA
>PMOP01000405.1 GCA_003161495.1 Acidobacteriota bacterium
ACTGCTGCCGCCAGTCCTCCTTGCAGCATCGTTCGGCGTGATAATCCATGACGACAATTGCGCGCTGCATCTTTCTTCATGGCACAGTCCTCTACGGATAGAAATTTGGACTTAGAATGAATATAAGTCTCGCGAATCGTACGCTTTTCTTTGGCCATGCACAACAACGTCCAGTAGCGCGGGCTTCAGCCTGCGGGGGTTAGGCCTTGCAAAGACCAAACCCCGCAGGCTGAAGCCTGCGCTACTGGAACAGCATTCCTCTTCGCGCTAGGGTATCTTAGTAGTGTTTTTGCGATGCGATGCAGCCTGGAGACCTCCGGCTGCGTCTGATACTGAGTGGGACAATCGCTGAGGAGAATCGGAATGAATTCCGCGCTACGCAATCGTTTGCTGATCTTGGGCCTATCTGTCGCCGTCACGACCGTATCCGTTTTCAGCCAGGAGACGCCGAAGAAAGCGCCGCCGAAAAAAACTCCGGCGAGCGCGGCCGCTGCGTCCGCGAGAGCATCCGCCGACATCGCTCTACCGACGATCAAGTTTGAAAAGTACACACTGCCCAATGGTCTTGTCGTGATCCTGTCCGAAGATCATCGCCTGCCGCTGGTTTCGACGAACATCTGGTATCACGTTGGTCCGGCGAATGAGGTGCCGGGACGCACGGGTTTCGCTCACCTGTTCGAGCATATGATGTTTGAAGGCTCGAAGCATGTACCGGGCAATGCCCACATCCGGTATCTCGAAGCGGCCGGGGCTTCCGACCTGAACGGCACGACCGATTTCGACCGCACGAATTATTTTGAGACGCTGCCTTCCAACCAACTGGAACTCGCGCTCTGGCTCGAATCCGACCGCATGGGCTATCTCCCCGACAAACTGGACCAGGCCAGCTTGACGAACCAGCAGGACGTGGTGCGCAACGAGCGCCGCCAGAGTATTGAAAACAGCCCTTACGGAATTGTGGAAGAAGACGTGTTTCACATGCTGTTCCCGAAGAGCCATCCGTACCACGCCGATGTGATGGGCTCGCATGCGGATATTCAAGCGGCAAAACTCGAAGATGTGCGCAATTTTTTCAAGCTATATTACGCGCCTAACAATGCGAGCCTGGCCATCGTTGGCGATTTCGATCCTGCGCAGGCCAAAGAGTGGGTGGAAAAATATTTCGGGCCGCTCAAGCGCGGCGCTCCCGTGCCGAAGATTACCGCTGTTACTCCGCCCATCACGTCCGAGCGCCGCGTCGTGATCCACGATCAGGTGGAACTGCCGCGCGTTTATATGGCGTGGCTGACGTCACCCATTTTCAAACCAGGCGATGCGAACGCGGATCTCACCGCGGAAATTCTTGGCGGAGGGAAGTCGAGCCGCTTGTATAAAAAACTGGTCTACGAAAAACAGATCGCGTTGGATGTCAGCGCGTCGCAGCAATCGCTGATCCTTGGATCGGTTTTTGAAATTATGGTCACGGCGCGGCCCGGACACACGGCCGACGAGATGGAAAAAGCGGTGGATGAAGAGCTGTCCGCGTTCCGCAAGAATGGCCCCAGCGCGGTCGAACTGGAGCGAGCGCAAAACGGAACCGAAACCGGAATGATTGAAGGACTGCAGCAGTTGGGCGGATTCGGCGGCGTGGCCGACCGCTTGAATGAGTACAATCATTATCTCGGAAATCCCGGCTATTTCCCGGAGGACTTGCATCGTTATCAGTCGGCGACAACCGAATCGATTCGCGCGTTTGCGCAGGCGCAACTGAAGCCAACGGCTCGCGTCGTTGTTTACGGAATTCCCGGGAAGCCGGACCTCGGTCCGGATGTGCCCACTCCGAAAAATGTGCAGAAGGGCCAGAGCACGGGTGGGGAATCGGTCAACGCGGAAGCGGCGTGGCGCGAAAATCCGCCGAAGCCCGGGCCTGCCCGCGAGCTGAATCTTCCCATACCTGAAATTTTTAAGCTTTCCGACGGACTGACCGTGTATTACCACTACCGCGCCGGCTTGCCCGTGGTGGCGGCCGATCTTGTTTTCAATACCGGGAGCGGAGCCAATCCTGTCGATAAGCCGGGCCTCGCGAGCTTCACCGCAAATATGTTGCAGCAGGGAACGCAGGCGCGGGACGCGACGCAGATAGCCGACGAAGCAGCGCTCCTCGGCACTGCTCTATCATCCAGCGCGAGTATGGATGCTTCCAGCGTGGGGTCGAGTTCGCTCACCAAGAATTTTCCTGGAGTGCTCGATCTGATTTCGGACGTCGTTTTGCATCCGACGTTTCCTCCTGACGAAGTGGAGCGCCGGCGCGCTTCGCGTCTTGCGGCGTTTACCGATGAGCGTTCAGACCCCGAGACGATCGTCTCGCGCACCGGCGTGTCCGCGCTCTTCGGGCCGCACAATCCATTCGGATATGACAACTCGGGCACGGAGCCTTCAATTAAAGCCATGACGCGAGAAGACATGATGAATTTCTGGAAGGCAAACTACGTGCCGAACAATGCGGCACTGATCGTATCCGGAAATATTTCCTTGGAGGACTTGAAGGCTCTGGCCGAAAGCAAGTTCGGCGCGTGGAAGGGCGGCGAATTCCAGGTGCCGCAGATTGGCGCGCCGGAAACGACGAAGGCGAAAATAATTATCGTGGATCGGCCCGGCGCGCAGCAGACCATGGTGCGCCTGCTGCAACTCGGAGTCGGCCGCGTCACGCCCGATTATCCCGCGCTCGAAGTGATGAATTCAGAGCTGGGCGGCCTGTTTTCCAGCCGCATCAATCTGAATCTTCGCGAGGAACATGGTTACACCTACGGCGCGAGTTCCTTTTTTGTGTATCGCCGTTCGCTCGGATATTTTGTCGCGGGTGGCGGGATCCGCACGGACGCGACGGCGCCCGCGGTGACGGAAATGTTGAAGGAAATTCGCCGGATGATCGACACGCCGATGAAGCCCGAGGAATTGAGCCTCGCCAAAGATTCGCAATCGCGTTCCTTGCCGGGAATCTTTGAAACGGATGGCGGGGAAGCGGGCGCGCTCTCCGAACTTTTCGTGTACAAACTGGCGCGCGATTATTTCTCAAAATTGCCGGAAGAACTGAACGCCGTCACCGCAGAGGACGCGGAAGCCGTTGCGAAGAAATACCTGCACCCCGACCAGTTGGTTTTGGTTTGCGTCGGAGATCGCGCCAAAATCGAGCCGGAACTTGTGAAGCTCGATCTAGGCGCCGTCGAAATTCGCGATGCGGATGGGAATGTGGTGAAGTAGGACGGGCTTCAGCCTGTCTTCTTTTCCGCGATCATCGTTAGCGTAAAATTAAAACCGACAGGCTGAAGCCCGTCCTACTTTTGCGCGGCGCGTTCTCGGACGAAGTCCACAATGTTTTGCGTGGAAGTGCCGGGAAGAAATATCTCCGCGACACCCGCTTTTTTCAGTCCGGCGATATCGGCTTCGGGAATTGTTCCGCCCAGGAGTACGGTTACATCGGTCATTCCCTTTTGCTTGAGCAAGTCGAGCAACTGCGGCACAAGCGTATTGTGCGCTCCGGAAAGAATCGAGAGACCAATCACGTCGACATCTTCCTGAACGGCGGCGGAGGCGATCATCTCCGGCGTCTGCCGCAGGCCGGTGTAAATCACTTCCATGCCCGCATCGCGCAATGCGCGCGCAATAATTTTCGCGCCCCGGTCGTGCCCATCCAGTCCAGGTTTTGCGATCAGAACTCGTATCCTCTTCTCAGGCATCTGGCTCCATTTTATGTCACAGACGCCTCTTCGTGGGTGCCGAATACTTCTCGCAGGGAATCGCAGATTTCTCCCAGCGTCGCGTATGCTTTTACGGCGGTGTAGATGTGGGGCATCAGGTTTTCCGTTCCTTGCGCCGCTTTGCGAAGGGCTGCAAGTTGCCGCGTGACTTCCTCGCTCGATCGCTCGGAGCGTAACTTCCGCAATTGCCTGGATTGTTGCTCGCGCACCGATTCATCGATGCGAAGAACTTCGATGGGTTTTTCCTCGCCCGTAAATTCATTCACGCCCACAATGATTTTTTCCTTGCGGTCGACCGACACCTGGTATTTGTACGACGCGTCCGCAATTTCCCGTTGCGGGTAGCCACGCTCGATGGCCGGAATCATTCCGCCCAATTCGTCAATTTTGCGAATATATTTCCACGCGGCCTCTTCCATTTCGTTGGTCAGCGTCTCGACGAAATACGAGCCGCCGAAAGGATCGACCGTATTCGCAACACCGGTTTCATGCGCCAGAATTTGTTGCGTTCGCAGCGCGAGCGTTGCGGCAAATTCAGTGGGCAGCGCCCAGGCTTCGTCGAGAGAATTGGTGTGCAGGGACTGCGCACCGCCCATCACCGCCGCCAGGGCTTGCACTGCGGTTCGTACGACGTTGTTGTAGGGCTGCTGCGCGGTGAGCGAGCAGCCGGCCGTCTGCGCATGGAAGCGAAGGGCGGAGGAACGCGCCGATTTCGCGCCGAAGCGCTCGGTCATCGTCTTGTACCAGATGCGGCGCGCGGCGCGGTACTTGGCAATCTCCTCGAAGAAATCGTTGTGCGCGTTAAAGAAAAACGACAAGGCCGGCGCGAAATCGTCCACGGCCATCCCGCGGCGGATGCCCCATTCGACGTACTCGATTCCGTCGCGCAATGTGAATGCCAATTCCTGAATCGCGGTCGATCCTGCTTCTCGAATATGGTAGCCGCTGATGGAAATCGGATTGAACTTCGGCGTGTGCTGCGCGGCGAATTCAAATGTGTCGATCACCAGGCGCATCGACGGCTTGGGCGGATAGATGTATTCCTTTTGCGCGATGTATTCCTTGAGGATGTCGTTTTGCAATGTCCCGGTGAGCTGCTTCCAATCGACTCCCTGCTTTTCCGCGACGGCGAGATACATGGCCCAAAGAATCGCCGCAGGAGAATTGATGGTCATCGAAGTGGAAACGCTTCCGAGGGGAATCCGGTCGAATAGCGCTTCCATATCCGCAAGGGAACTGATGGCCACGCCGCATTTTCC
>PMOP01000279.1 GCA_003161495.1 Acidobacteriota bacterium
GGCCGAATTTCGTACCCCGGAAAAACGGGCCGCATTTCATCCATCACGGCTTGCGTGTGGTCCTGGCGCGTGCATTTGATGAAAAAAATCGAGGCCTTGTCGCGCGAGCCGGCAAGGTCCTGCAACGTTGCGAGAGGCACGAACAATCGCGCGCCCTTGCCGTGCTCCACGATTCCGGCGACGTGAAAATCGTGGTCCAGCAGGCGGAAGTTGCCGTTCACGGTGGCGTGCTTGGCTTTTGCCGCCCAGTCATCCAGCAGAATATCGTCCGGCCCCTGCATGTCATGGCCTTCCAGAAAAACGAATCCGCCCGAAACATCGCGAAACGATTTCGGATCGATCCCGTAAATTATATCCACGCCGCCCGAGGAGCTGAATTGCAAGAGGACCGGAGCAACCGCCTGCACGTACCTAAGCTCGCGCAATTTATCGGCGATTTTGATGGGCATGGGAGCACCGCTGAAAGCCAGAAAGACGGAAGCGGATGGCGGTTGCAGCATGATATCCGCGCCGATGCCCTCGATGCGCTTCGCTGTTTCCTGGAGCAGCCCGCTGGTGAGCCCGACGATCAGGATCACGAGCGCGACTTCTACTCCCACGGCAATGACGCTCACGATGGTTCGGATCGGACGATGCAAAACGTTGTTCACCACCAACTGGCGGATCATCTTTGTGACCCCGGTTGCGACTCCGGCTGTGACCCGGATTGTGCTCCCGAAGGATCGTCGCCGACGCGTACAAGGTCGGTGCCCGCGGGTTGCGCCAGCTCAAAGCGGTCCGGCGAAATCGGTTCGTTCAGCGTGAGCTTTAGAATCTTGATCTCAAGTTTGTAATCGTCCTGGGGGCGCCAGATATGGATGTCACGCGCGAAACTCGCCGGTTTCGTTGAGGTTGCGTCGGGCACGGGCTGCCAGTCCGAATACACAATGTCGGATTCGAGTTTCCCTCCCGCTCCAAAGAGTTGAACGCGGGAAACCTGCAGGTCGGTGCGGCTGTACCAGATTTTCCTGGCGATCTCGAATTTTCCGTCTTCCGTTTGCCGCAGCAGGGTCAGGATGTAATACCGGCTGACGTTGAAATCAAATTGCTCGAAGAGCACATTCGCCGTAGGTGGAAATTCCGGCCAGAACAATGCCTCGACGATATGTTGGGGCCGCAAATTCTCAAGGGGTTTTTTCGAGGGACGGATGAGCGCCGTGGGCCCCACCAAAAATGAATTTTTCGAGGGAATATAGATGCGGAATTCCTTGCCGTTGCTGACCATGTCGAAAATATTTTTTGCTACGACCGGGGCTTGCCCGATCATGCGCACGGTCGCCGGGCGCTGCGCCAGAATAAATCCCGGAACGTCGTGATATTCCTCGATGACGCCGCTGTAAGTTGTCCCCGTGCTCGGAATCAAATCCACGGTCGCCTGCAGGCTTTGCACGGTCCGCACCTGGCCGTTGTAACTGGCCAGAAGATCCGCTTCGCTGGATTCCAGCTGCGGGCGAATTTCTTCCTTCTTAACGGCCGTCCTTTTCTTAATGGTGATACACCCCGCCGCTTGCATGGCCAAAAATGCCAGCAGCAGAACCAGGATTCGCGGATTTTTCCTCAGTGTTTCCTGCTCCCTCAGTACAACTACTCAATTTAACAACCGCTCCATTGGGTGTCAATTTGAAACGCCGCAAGGGAACTACGCCAATTTGTGCTTCAGGCCGCGCCGTTCTGGAATCAACTCCCTGTACAAAGTTTCCATTTGCGCGAGCGGTTCTTCCCAGCTGAGCGAATCGGCTACCCCCTTGCATCCCGCGCGCAAACGAGCGGCGACCGCCGGGTCATCCAAAATCCGCGCCAGTCCTGCCTGGAGCGCGACGCAATCATGTGGTACGACGAGGCCTGCGCGCTGGTCCACGAGTGGCGCGATTCCACACTGATCGGTGACCAGAACCGGAGTGCCGCAGGCGACAGCTTCCGCGGCCGTGTTCCCGAAATTCTCATTTTGTGACGGCAAAACAAAAACGTCGGCGTCCCGGTAGGCTGCCCACTTGTCGTCCCCATAAAGAGCGCCCGTGAAAAGCACACTTCCGTTCAGTCCCATTTGCGCGGCGCTTTCTTCAAGCTGCCGCCGGAAACCGTCTCCTTCATCCGGCCCCGCCATAACCAGCACCGACCCTTGCGGACCATTCCCGCTGCGGTTCCAGTGAGAAAACGCTTCCAACATCAAATCCGGACTTTTCTTTGAAACCAGGCGCCCCAAAAATAAAACAAGTTTGGCGTCACTCGCGATGTTCCATCGCTTGCGAAACATTCCGGCAGGCGGAAACTCCCAGGGAATCTCGATTCCATTTCGGCGGACCGCAATTTTGGAGTCCGCGATTCCACCTTCCAGCAACTCCTGACGCTCTTGTTCCGAAGTCGCGATCAGACGGCGTGCTCCCTGAAGGAGACGCCCGCCGAGCGTGCCGTGATAAAGCCGCTTCATCCCGATGTTGCGCACGATGGGCAGGAACATGCCCATGGGTTCCACTACGTAGGGCTGAGCGATCTTGCGGCAGGCGCTCCCGGCGCGCGCTCCGATCAAGTCGTAGAGGCCATAGATATGCGTCACGTCAAAGCCGCCGAGCCGCTCGCGACAGAACGCGGCGACGTCCGGATTCCAGGTCATGGATCGATACCGGGCGCGCGTTCGAAGATAAATCGTCTCCACGCCATCTTCCGTGGCTTCGAATCCCCATCGCCCTGGAACTGCGCCCGCAATTTCCCGCTTAGCCTGGTCGAATCCCAGGTCGGCGGTAAGAACCGTCACGGCGTCTCCCAAGGACGCCAAACCGCGGGCGAGCGCCCTTACTTTTACTGTGGGACCACCCCGATCGAGAAAGGGATAGTAGGATTGGGTCACATGCAAGAGGCGCATAAGCACCGGAATTTCAGACGTATTTGTAGCGCCCGCCTTCAGACGGGCATTTTTAGGTTCAGCAGATGCCCGCCTGAAGGCGGGCGCTACACAGATTGTCGCTGGTGTGGCGCACCAGCGCAGTAGAGGAGACAAAAACTCAAAGAGCTCTCCCTCAGCCGCGAATTATACTCCGCCGAACCCCTTTACAGGCGTGGTCCTTGTGAACGCGAATCAGGATGGGTTACAGTTCCTGTCGGAAACCAGGAAAGAATAAACGCGAAAATGGCAACCTCGGCGCCGCATCTTACTCCATCGGAAAGGAAGACCAGCGAAGAAATCGAGCTGACCGTGGTCATGCCATGCCTGAACGAGAGCGCCACGGTCGCTTCCTGTGTGCACAAGGCTCTGGACGCGATGCGGCAACACGGAATTCGCGGGGAAGTGATCGTCGCAGATAATGGCAGCACGGATCAATCGCGGCAACTGGCCGAGGAGGCCGGAGCGCGCGTTGTGGCCGTGGAGACGCGTGGCTATGGGAGTGCGCTGCGAGCGGGGATAGCCAAAGCGCGCGGCCGCTTTGTGCTGATGGGCGATGCCGACGACAGCTACGATTTCTCCCACCTGGACCGCTTCGTTGCAAAATTGCGCGAAGGATACGACCTGGTGATGGGCAATCGTTTTCAGGGAGGCATTCTGCCGGGAGCGATGCCGCCGCTGCACCGGTATCTCGGAACGCCGGTGCTCACAGCCATCACGCGGCTTTTTTTCCGCAGCCCGGTCGGCGATATCAATTGCGGCCTCCGCGGATTTCGCAGGGAAGCGATTGAAGCGCTGGGACTGCGAACTCTGGGGATGGAATTCGCCGCGGAAATGATCGTGAAAGCCAGCACGTTTGGATTGCGGATCACCGAAATTCCCACGACGCTTGCGCCCGATGGCCGCGGCCGCGCGCCTCATTTGAACACCTGGCGCGATGGCTGGCGGCATATGCGTTTCCTGCTTCTTTACAGTCCGCGATGGCTGTTTCTGTATCCGGGGATTGCGCTGCTCGTGTTTGGGACAGTGGCCGGCGTGCTGCTGTTGCGCGGACCGCTGGTGATCGGAGGGGTCGCGTTCGATGTGACCACGCTGCTGTTTGCGGCCATGGCGATCCTGATAGGTTTCCAGTCCGTGGTGTTCGCTATGTTCACAAAAGTGTTCGCAATTTCCGAAGGTTTGCTGCCGGAAGATGCGCGATTGTCGCGTGTGTTTCGCTACGTGACGCTCGAGGCCGGACTCCTGACGGGTTCTTTGTTGGCGCTGATAGGCGCAGGCGCGTGGGTCCTGGGCCTGGCGTACTGGCGCAGCCGGCAATTTGGGCCGCTCGATCCCGAGCAAACGCTGCGGATCGTGATTCCCGGCGTGGTCTGCTTCACGCTGGGATTTCAAATCATCCTGTCGAGTTTTTTCCTCAGCGTTCTGGGAATGTCGCGCCGATGAGTGACGGCGGAGATCTCTTTGACGAGTACGCGGTAGCCTACGAAGCGGCGCTGTCGAACGCCATCGCGCCGTCGGGGGAAGGGCGGGAATATTTTGCCGAGGGCCGCGTTGCCTGGCTTAGTGGCTGTCTGGCCGCCCATGTAGAAAAGCCGCGCGCCTTGCTGGATTTCGGCTGCGGCGATGGCACGACGACGCCGTTGCTGCTCGCGGTACTCCACGCCGACTCAGCCATCGGTATTGACGTTTCCGCAAAATCCCTGGCGATCGCCAGAAAAAATCACGCGTCACCGCGGATTCGATTTGAGTCCATCGATGAGTTTCAGACAGCCGGAAAAATCGATCTAGCCTATTGCAATGGCGTCTTTCACCATATTGCGCCGGCGAACCGCGCAGAAGCCCTGGCCCTGGTAAGCCGGGCGCTTCGCACGGGGGGACTTTTTTCCTTCTGGGAAAATAATCCCTGGAGTCTCGCGACGCGCTATGTGATGTCGCGATGCGCGTTCGATCGTGACGCCATAACGCTGACACCTCCCGAAGCGCGCCGGCTTTTGCGCGCGGGCGGCTTCGAGATTCTGAGGACCGATTTCCGCTTCATTTTTCCGCGAGTGCTGCGCGCTCTTCGCAAAATCGAAGACCTCGTTTATCGCTTGCCCTTCGGCACGCAATACCAAATCCTCTGCCGCAAGATCCGCTGAAGTTTTTGTGCGCGGGAAGTTCGTGATTTCATTATTGTGGAGCAAGGACATTACTTTAGGATTTCTGTCAGTTGCAATTGGAATTGCTCGAATGAAAAATGTTTCGCAACGCGATCTTTTCCGCGCGCGCCCATTTCACCGCCAATGCTTGGATGATTGAAAAGCGTATCCAGCGCTTGCGCAAGACGCTCGGCGTTGCCGTGCGGCACCAGCAATCCAGTTACACCGTCCTCCACGATATCTGGAAT
>PMOP01000373.1 GCA_003161495.1 Acidobacteriota bacterium
GCCGACAAGGCGGTCAGTTTTCTGCCGCTTTCGCACGTGTATGAGCGGGTCACCGCGTACGCATATTTGTTTCACGGGGTTCCTGTTGCGTACGTCGAGCGCATGGAGGACTTGCCGCAGGCCCTCCTGGAAATTCATCCGACGCTTTCCGCCGCGGTCCCTCGCGTTTTTGAAAAACTTTATGCCAACATCATCCAAAAGGGCCACGAATCGACGGGACTGAAGCGGCGGATCTTCGACTGGGCCACGCGCGTGGCCCGCGATGCTGTGCGCTGGAAGGCGTACGGCGAAGAAGCACCGTCCGGGCTGCGTCTTCGGTGGAAAATCGCGGACCGGATCGTTTTCTCAAAAATCCGCGCAGGAATTGGCGGAGCGTTTCGAGCTTTTATTTCCGGAGGAGGCCCGCTGGCCCGCGAACTCGCGGAATTTTTCTGGGCTGTGGGCGTGCCCGTGTATCAGGGATATGGCCTGACGGAAACTTCGCCGGTGGTGAGCGCGAATTATCCGGGCAACAACAAGCTCGGCACCGTCGGGCAGCCGATCGAGAATGTGAATGTACGCATCGCCGAGGACGGCGAGATTCTCGTGCAGGGCCCATGCGTGATGAAAGGCTATTACCTGAAGCCCGCGGATACGAACGCCGTGATTTCGCCGGAGGGCTGGCTGGCGACCGGCGACATCGGGCGGCTGGACGAAGAAGGCTTCCTTTATGTGACCGACCGAAAGAAGGATTTGTTCAAGACTGCGGCGGGAAAATTTGTCGCGCCACAGCCCATTGAAAATATATTGAAGATGAGTCCATTGATCCTCAACGCCGTGCTGGTCGGGGACGCGTATAAATACATTGCGGCTCTGGTCGTGCCGAATTTTGCAAATGTGGAGGCCGCGGCGCGCCAGCAAGGGCGGACGTTTGCATCGCAGGAACAGATTGCCGCCGATCCCTGGGTCCATGAACTGATCGGCAGGGAAGTGGCGCAAGTAAACGCGAAACTCGCGCAATACGAAATGATCAAGAGATTCGCGCTGCTCGATCACGATTTCACGTTTGATGGCGGGCAACTCACGTACACGCTTAAGCTCAAGCGCCGCGTGATTGCCGAACGCTACGCGAAAATCATCCAGGAGCTCTACGCCGAGACGCCGCAGCGGCGTACGTAGCACAGGCACTCTTGCCTGTGCGGTTTTCGCAACCGCAGTTGGCTCGCAACCGCAGCTGGCTCTAATGGCTTGTCGAGCAGCGGCTCATAAAACCGCACAGCCAAGAGTGGCTGTGCTACTTTCCCGCAGGGAGTTACAATAAGCCGAGGAGATTGAGAATGAGCGATGAACTGGTGATAGCAGGACGCGCGTTTCGTTCGCGCCTGATCGTTGGCACGGGAAAATATCGCAGCTTTCAGGAAATGACTCGCGCGCACGCTGCTTCCGGCGCGGACATGGTCACGGTGGCAGTTCGGCGCGTGAACCTCACCGACCGCACAAAGGAATCGCTGCTCGACTACATCGACCGCGAGAAAATTTTTATCTTGCCGAATACGGCGGGATGTTACTCGGCGGACGAGGCCGTTCGCACGGCGCGGCTCGGCCGGGAAGTGGGCCTGTCAAACTGGGTGAAGCTCGAGGTGATCGGCGACCAGCAGACACTATTTCCGGACACCGAGGAACTGGTTCGCGCGACGCAGATTCTTGTGAAAGAGGGTTTCGTCGTGTTGCCCTACACGAATGACGATCTGGTGGTCGCGCGCAAGCTAATTGATGCGGGCGCAGCGGCCGTAATGCCGCTCGGCGCGCCGATTGGCTCCGGCATGGGAATTCAAAATCATGCGAACTTGCGCATCCTGCGCGAGCGCATCACGGAAGTGCCGATGATCGTGGACGCGGGAGTCGGCACTGCATCGGATGCCGCTGTTGCTATGGAGTTGGGCGCGGACGGCGTGCTCATGAACACGGCCATCGCCGAGGCCCAAGACGCGGTCGTGATGGCCGAAGCGATGCGCGAAGCGGTCTCCGCGGGACGCAAAGCGTTTCTTGCCGGGCGCATGCCGAAAAAACTCTATGCTTCGGCATCGAGTCCGCTTTCGGGAGTTGTCCGCTAAAAAATTCCGACTGGGATTTAGTAGCACAGGCTTCAGCCTGTGGGGGTTAATCCATGCAAGGCCGAAAACCCACAGGCTGAAGCCTGTGCTACTCAAAACTAATTTCAAAGCGTGCGAAATGCCGCGTGCCAGATCGTGTCCACGAGGGCATGCACAATGGCCGAAGTAAAAATACTGTTCGTCTTTCTCCACGTGCGGCCATAAAAAATTCCCGCAATCGTCGCGAGAAGGGCGTAGCGCCAGTTTGGAAACACGCCGTTGTTGGTAATGTGCGCCAGGCCGAAAACGACGGAAGCGGTCAACCAGCCGGCGGTCTCGTTTGCGAAAGTGCGAGAGAGAGAATTCTGCAGCAACCCGCGAAACAATAATTCTTCAGGCCACGCTGTAAGTAAAAATATAAGAATCGCGTCGCCAGGCAGAGATTTCCAATGGGCCTGCGCAGGATCGAATCGAATGAAGTGCAATGCCGTTCCGAGCGGGATTACGATTAAAGCGAGCAACACGAAGTGAAGCAGGACAGAGAGCATGGCGTCGCGTCCCCAGACGATGTTGTACCCAATTCCGTCGAATTGCCGCACGAATAGAAAAGCGCCCAACGCCACGCTGATTCCGAGGAGCATTGTGGCCACGCTGGCAATCATCGGGCCGCCAAAGGGCCAGAGGGCGCTTAGCAATCGCATTTTTAACGGAAGAAAAATCGCCAGCATCGCGACGTAGTCCTGCCAAGCGCCGGGTTTCGCTGTGCCCGCGGAAATCGTGAGAAGCAGGGGCATTACTGCGTAAGCTGCGCCGAACGCGGCGCGCCACCAGGTAAAACTATTTGTCCCCGCCAGATAAATCAGGTAGGCAAGAAAAGGTACGATGGCAATGATCACGCCGACATGGGGGCCGGCACGGCGCGCGAATCGTTCGCCAAGATTTCCGGCGGCGAGCAATAACTGGATTGCCAGAAAAAAGGCAAGCACGCAGAGTGTGCAGGCGTAAGCGCGCCCTGTGTATCCATGCCATGCGCCGTAGACGGCCGCCCAGGCCACGGCCGAGGCCCAAAGCCCGAGCGCAGTCCAAATCGAGAGCTGGCGTTCACCGGACATGGCACGATAGTCTATCCCACTCGACAAGTGAGGGCTCTATGGGGAGCCCGCCGAATGGAAATAGACGACGATGGCGGAGAAGACCACAAAACGAATCGCCTACATCGACTGGCTGAGAGGACTCGCCTGCGTCGTGATGTT
>PMOP01000025.1:0-599 GCA_003161495.1 Acidobacteriota bacterium
CAGTGCACGGGAACCGAGGTTGGTAGATAACAAATCTTTTTATCGCAAGCCTGGTAGTCCAGCTTTCCGTTGATCGTGAGCGTTTTTCCGTCCGTGCCAAGTGAGCTGCTGAACTCCGCTGCGGAGCTTATTTTCAGATCCTGAGTCAGGCGGAATTTGCCCTCGAATACAGGCACGCGTTCCTTGATCGCCGGCAGGTAGAGGACCTCTGCGTGTGGATAGTTCACCGGGGTAAGCACAATTCCCGGCGTGGGATCCATCACAAGGGCGATGGGCTTATAGCCCTGAGTCCCAGGCGCGTAGACATGGACGGCTGGCGGGAGTTGCACTTCGGCAGTCAAGACGATACGGCCCCCTGGAAACCCCGTTCGATCCGATTGTTCGACGGCGAGGCTCAAGTGTGGCGACTTTACCGTGTCCGTTACTTCGTCGCCGAGATTCGGGAAAAGCTTGCCGATAACATTATTTCCGGAAAATCGTTGCCGGTACTTCACCTCGAAAAACTTTTCCCGAATCGTGCCATTGGTATCGATGAAGAAATAACCGGGCCGCGCCATGCCCTTGTATTGCCCTGTCGCCTCGGCGTTCAGAACTTCGTA
>PMOP01000025.1:642-814 GCA_003161495.1 Acidobacteriota bacterium
GTGCTTTTGCGTTTTGCAGCTCGACCAGCTGCCCTTTGCAGTACGGTCACCAATCGGCCGAGCGGAAAAAAAGGAGAACTGTCCCCTTCGGTCCTTTCAAAGTCTCCAGGGTTTGCTGCTCGCCAAACTGGTCGCGAGCGGAGAACGCAGGGGCCTTCTGACCGACTTCCAG
>PMOP01000025.1:820-2722 GCA_003161495.1 Acidobacteriota bacterium
AGTGTCCCGGTGAGGGTCATGCTGTCCCCCAGGTGCCCAATGGCCTCATCCTGAGGGTCGAGCAAGTACATCTGCCTAGTTGTATCGTCATATAAAACAAGTTTTGCGCCGGGCACATCTTTCTCGGTGCACTTGGGAGCCTCGGCAAAGGCTTCGTCCGCAGTGCAATTATTGTTCATGATGACGCCCGACCACGATCCGGAGTTCGGACTATCCGCTTGACTTGCCATAGCCACTCCACCAGCAAAAAAAAACGCCACCATACAAATTGCGGGGAAGTTCATTCTCATCATGTCCCCTCCAGAATGTTCCACCTTAACTTTGTCCGATATTTCGACAACTCTCCAACACGCTAGCATGAAGCGGACACGCCGCACCAGCCGAACAAGTCAAGAAACTAGAACTATCAAACTTCCTTCGACGTAATTTCATATTTGAAATTGTCGGGATCGAGGCAGTCCAGCCGGCCGTCAGCGGTTTCCGCTTGCGGATACATCAGAAAGCCGATGGGTGCACCGCTGGAGCCCGGCAGCGCTACATCCTGTGCGAAGTTGTAGGCAATCCAGTTCATCTCCCACGAGCCGAAGAGGCGTGCTCGCGTCTTCTTCACCATTTCGTCACCCAGCACACGATTTCCGGGCGGCTCCTCGAGCACGACTTTTCGCACGTCAGCGGGATCGACTGGGACCCATCCGTAGCCGGTGAGGTAGACTTCCGCGCGGCAGTGTTGGGCTTTCGTCACGTTTTCCGACGCGGTGCCGAGGCTCTTGTACCCCAACTCCGATTTTCCGACGCGGATGCCGTAGACGTCGCGCGCCGGAAGGCCTGCAGCGCGCGCGAGGCCGACGAAGAGCGCGTTGAGATCGGCGCACTTNNATGTCGCCGACGCCGCAGCCGCGCGTCTTCGGGTCCCGGAAGGTATTGTCGACGATCCAATCGTAGATCGCGCGGGCCTTCTCGATATCGGTTTGGGCGCCGCTGGTAATTGCATCCGCGGTTGTTTTCACAATGCCATTCGTTGGCTGCAGCGTTGTCGGTCGCAGACAATAACGCAATTCCGTTGGGGCCACTCTCGGAGCCTTGGCGGGCGCGGCGAGATCAACGGTGTAGTTCGTGGTGGCGATCCGGCTGGTTAGCGTGAGGACCGGCTTCACTCCGGCTGGAAATTCTGCGGCGACGATTCCCAAAGCGTCGGTCTTGCTTTCGACCATCTTTGCTACGCCGCCCTCGGCGTGGAAGCGATTTGCGAGTGTCCGCTGAAAGGGAGTTTCCCCAATGAGGGCCGCCGGTAGCCAGACGCGCGTCGCCGCGGGAGAAGTCAGGACTTCGACGCGCGTGGTCACTTCAAATGTGCGCCATGTGCCGGGTGCAGCGCTCTCGGCAAACAAACGCCTCGTTCCTGGTATTGCAAGGGTTGCGGATGCGATGCCAGCGGAACGCAGGAAATCGCGGCGATTCATACGCGCGTCCTTTCGATCTGTGACCGATCTATTTTCATGGCCGCGTCGCCGCCGACTCTTGCGCTTCCTCTTCATGAATCGACATGGCTCCCGCCGGAATTGCGGAGACTTCGCCGTGCGGCTCAATGCTCCAGCTTTTAGCCATGCGATTACCACCCGCCGTCAGGCAAAAAAATGCGGATAGCTCGATGATTTCCGCGTTGCTGTAATATTTCTTCAACTCTTCATATACTTGCGCGTCCCGGCCATCGTCGAGCGTGAGGGTCCTCGCGTAGTGGAGAGCGGCGCGCGTCTTTGGATCAGGATGTTCCCAGTTCGGCAGCGCGCAGCTTGTTTTCTCTTCCTCGGTGATTGTTGCAGCGAGCGGAGAAGTCTGCCGCGCACAAAATTCGCAGCCGATCATCTGCGCGATCTGGATGCGCGCAAGCTCCTTGATCTCGTG
>PMOP01000395.1 GCA_003161495.1 Acidobacteriota bacterium
TCGCTCGCCGCCAGAGGCCGCTTCGGCAAACATTCCGAAACAATCTGCATCGCCAGCGCGTTTTGCCCGTCGAGAGTATGTAGTTGCGTCAGCAGGCATTCGCGCAAATTCCGGGCAGCCACTCCCAGCGGGTCAAATTCCTGCACCACCGCCAGCGCTTCCTCGACGTCTTCCATCGAAAACTTTCCGTTTTGCGAAATTTCCTCGAGTGACGCGCTGAGATAACCGTTCTCATCGAGGTTCCCGATGATCGCTTCGGCAATCTCCCGCACCACGTCGTTGCAAACCGTAACGCTCATTTGCCAGGCCAGATGTTCGGTCAGCCCCTGCGCGGAGGAAAGGAATTTGTCGAAGGACGGCCGCTCAATCGTTTCAGTTTCGCCGCGTTCCGGATTCCCGCCGCCGCTGTCCAGATATTGGTTGAAAAACGAGGCCACATCGAAATCCTCAAAGGGACTGGGCGGTTCAACTTCAGGAATTTTTTCGGTTTCCGCTTTCAGGAAGGTTTCCGCGCTGTAGTCTTCGGGGGTGACGCTCTCTTCGGACAATTCCTCCAGCACCGGGTTTTCAATCATTTCCTGATTGATCATTTCCCGGAGCTCGAGGCGATTCAGCGCCAGGACGCTCACCATCTGGACCAGGCCAGGAGTAAGGATCTGCTTCTGCGCGACCCGGAGGTGAAGTTTTGGCTGCAGCCAGCTCATAATAGGCGTCAATTCAAACGGAAATGATCTCCAAGATAAACTCGGCGCACTTCAGCATTGCCGCTGAGGTCATCCGGCGTCCCGGCCGCAAGCACCTTGCCGTTTTGGACGATGTAGGCGCGATGCGTCACGCTTAGAGTCTCGCGTACTTGGTGGTCTGTGACCAGGACCCCGATCCCTTCGCGGCTCAAATCGCCGATAATCTTCTGGATATCCACGACGGTCAAAGGGTCGATCCCCGAAAAAGGTTCGTCCAGCAGAATGAAGGCCGGCTCCAGAACCAGCGACCGCGCAATCTCCAGCCGCCGCCGCTCGCCGCCTGACAGTGTGTAAGCCCCGTTAGTTCGAACCGTTTCCAGCTTCATCTGCGCCAATAACTCCTCGAGACGGTCGCGCTGCTGCTCCGATGTAAGCGGCAGCGTTTCCAGGACCGCAATCAGGTTTTCTTCGACCGTAAGCTGCCGGAAAACCGAAGGTTCTTGCGGCAAATAACTGATCCCGCTGCGGGCCCGGAGGTACATGGGGAGGTCGGTAATGTCGTCCCCGTTCAGGAGGACGCGCCCGGAATCCGGCCGGGCTAAACCTACCAGGATGTAAAACGTCGTTGTCTTCCCAGCGCCGTTAGGCCCCAGAAGCCCTACTACTTCACCTTGGCTGATCTCCAAGTCGAGGTCATCGACAACTTTTCGCCCGCGATACGATTTACTGAGCTCGACGGCTTGGAGCTTGAGCATGCCACGTCATTTCTCGACCTGATGAAGCGTCACTGTTTTCGAGCCATCCGTCGAATCTACAACGATCCTATCATCAGCAAAATAGAAGGTCAATTGACGCCCCGTGGTGGTGTCGCCAGTTGAGCTATATAGAGTTGGTTTACCTTCCGAAAGAACAAACTTGCCTTCTGAGGCGGTGTATTCGGCCTTGTCCGAGGTTCCCCGGCGGTCCTCCTGGCTGACCTTTACGTCGCCTACGGCCACCGATCGTGACAATTGTTTGGTGCCGCTTGCGGCACCGCTGTCGGAAAAATACAGATCGATTTGGTCGGCTTGGATCGAGCCTTGCTCCGAGTCGACCCTCGCGTCTTGTTCAATTCGGCCGCGCGATTCCGTCTCCCAATACGTCAGCAATCCTCCGCGAACATGCCCCAACGTCGTAGCGGGATGCGCCGCTTTGCCCTGCGCACTTTTTAACGGCGGCCGTGCTGTTTTGCTCGAAGCCTGCCCCGGCGCATCTCCCGGCTTCGGATTCCACGCCGCCTGAGGAAATACTCCGCGCACGTGGCCCTTCACTTGCACGATGTGCGTCGCGCTGTCCAATTCGATTGTGTCCCCCTCAATCACCGATTGCCCCTGCCACAATCTTCCTTTTCCGGAATACACCGCGTGGCCGCGCGCCGTATCCGCTACCAGGTGTTCCGCGGAAATGTGCGCGGGCTCCTGCGCCAGATTTGAAATGCTGGCCTGGGTGGGATGCGAATCCGTGGTCAGCACGTGACCATCGGCGCGCAACGTGCTCGTCCCTTGCGCGAAAGTCGCCGTTTGCGCCGTAGTTCGCGTCGTGGTATCCGCAAAAATCACGGAGCCGTCCAGCGCGACAGTGTTCGTGGCACGATCCATGTGCGCGCGGTCAGACTGGCCGGCGCGCTGGCCATCGTGGAATCGCACGTCGCCTGTTTGGTCGATGGTGGTCCATTCACCCGCTTTGTCAAACTTCGCCGTGAGTTCGCGCGATGTCGTGGTCTCGCCAGGCGCGTCGCCCAGCTTGCGCGTTACTTCCACGCCGCCCGTGCCCGCCAAATTTTGAAGCTGGCTCTGCCCGTCGAACTTCAAATTCAGCCGGTTGCCGGCCATACGTATCGTCTGCGGAACGGACTTGCCGTTCACCAGAGACACATTTTCCCAATCGGCGCGCGCCGGAGCGAGCGTGTTCACACTTTCCACAATGTTCTGCCCCGTGGCGGGGTCGCTCGAAAAATGCATTTCGAGTCCGTCGCTCTCAACGCGGCGTGTTCCCCCATTGAAGGATGCGCTCGTGGAGGTAAGCGTGACGCCGTTGGTCGCCGTCAAAAGGCGAGGCAGGTTATCACGCGTGGCCAGATCCAGTTGAACGCGCCCCGCATCGATTCCCTCACCGCCAACGGGAGTGTTTCGCGAGCCCTGCACACTTCCAGTAGCCACGATGGATTCGACCGACCCGTCAGCCCTGAGAGCCGAAACAATTTCGTCGGCGCTGAGAGCGAGCGGGCCTTCCGGGCTCAAATCGTGCAATTCCGGCTTACCACTGGCGACAAATCGCTTCGCTTGGAAATCGGCATCCAGTTCCAATATTATTTTCTGCGCGGTCAGCTCGTGGGTCATTTGCTGCGCATGAACGTTACCGTCCACTTGCACGACTCGCGCTTCGCGCTGGAATGTCATGCTGTCGCCTGACACGCGCACAATCTTCTGGCTGGCTGCCTCGCTTTTTTCAGGAAGAGCGGCGGAAGAAAGCGAAAGATTCAATTCCACGCCGTGATGTAATCGCAGCGTTCCACTGCTCGAATCGTAACTTACGCCCACGGCGCGCCCTTCTCCTGCCGGCCAGTGAAACGTTACCGGCTTGTCCGTTTGCGCTTCCCCGGAATCCCGGTCAAACGTAACGGCAGACGTCGCCACTTGGATTGCGTTTGCGCTGCTGCTCGATTGCGGCACGCCACCGGCCTGCAGCGTAATTTGGACTTCCCCGGCGCAGCTGATTTTCCCCGTGTTTGAAATAAAATCGCAAGCTTTGGTGCGCAGCGTGTCGTTGCGCTCTCCTTTTTTTCCATAAACGGCGATGGCGACGTCTTCGAGGAGATTCCGGTTGCCTTCTTTAAACTCCGTCGTCCGCGAAGCCCGCACGGTGTAAATCGTCCTCTGCCCTTCGACTTTGGAATACGAAAACTCGTTCGAACGCTGCTCGACGGTCGACGGCACGGCCGGAGGCGCCTTCTTTGCCGCCTGGCGCGCCAGCAAAACGTTTCGCAAGTACACGCCGGCAACAGCCGCGGCCAGCAGGCCCGCCGCCGCGAGCGACCACCGCGCATATTTCTGCGCCTCGCTGTTACGCATCTGTTCGAGAACCTCGAAGACTTAGACGCCGAGTATAGGGGACGCGTTGGCGCCGGACAACTGCGGGCAGGCGTGAGATTTCACGCTTTCCTGTAAGTTAAGCGGACGTTCCGCCGCGAGACTGCGTATTCCTTGCCTGTGTATCGCGCCTGTGTAGCCAAACCACCTGTACGAAGGGACAGCTACCCCTTTCGCGATCTCAAATCGCATTGCCCGCGGCGTTGCTCCCCTTTGTGCGTATGATCAAATCAGCGAGGCGACTCAGCTTGCCTCGAAGATGCTGGTCATAGTCTAAGCCAGTGACCACGAGTTTCGATGGGTCTGCTGTCAGTTAAGTGGCGCAGGCTTCAGCCTGTGGGTTTTGATTCTTGCAAAGACTAAACCCGACAGGCTGAGACCTGCACCACTTGTTGCTCACGGTTTTCTGTCGGATTGGATGATTCGTCAGCCTGTTTTTCAAGGAGAAGACTGCGCATGAAAATAACTTCCGGGATCAAGACTAAATCTGCACTTCTCGCATGCCTTTTGACCACAACAATCGCCATGCCAGCCTGGAGCGATACGCTCGTTCTGCGCAGCGGTGAAACCATTTCCGGCACTTTGAACATGGCCAACAGCAACACCATCACTTTCAGGGATCGCCGAGGCGATCTGCACCGTTATCTGGTGCGCGATGTGGAATCTTTGCAGTTTGGCGATGGTCCCGATCAATCGCGCGGAGGTCCGCCTCAGTATGAAGAGTCTCGTATAGAGCAACCTGTAACCCGTGACCGTGACAATGACCAGGCAGACGCAAAATGGGATAACCGCCAAGAGAACGATCAAGATTACGATCAACACCGGATGGAGCGGGTTGTGCTCTCGCCCGGAACGGTAATGGCCGTACTGACAAACGAGCGCATCGATTCGCATGAGGTTGTGGATGGGCAAACGTTTTCCGCGCAGATTTCGGAAGATATTCGCAACAACGATGGGTCGGTCATCATTCCTCGCGGCTCCGACGCCACGCTGATCACCCGGCGCGTGGAAGCTAATGGCGATCTGACATTGGACGTTCAATCCATTACTCTCGGAGGCCGCCGCTACCGCGTGAGCACCGCCGATCAGGAACTGGAAAATCACCGCGACGGCGTCGGCGCCAACAAGCGCACAAGCCAATTTGTAGGCGGCGGAGCAGTAGTTGGCGCAATCATCGGCGCAATGGCGGGCGGCGGAAGAGGCGCCGCGATTGGCGCCGTTGCCGGCGCTAGTGTCGGAGCCACCGCCCAGGTTGTCACGCAAGGCAAGGAAGTCCACGTGCCTGCGGAGACCGTGCTTCGTTTCCGTCTGGATCGCCCGCTGCGATTGCACTTGTGGTCTTGAACCTCGATTGAATTCACTAGCGACTTTACTCCGGCGTCCCAGATTTCGCCGGAAAGCAGCAACGGAACCACGCCAGCATAGGCGCCCAGCGTTAAGGGCGCCTGTGCTATTTTTTTCAAGATTTGTAAGTCGCGGCTTCGGCTGCAATATTCAGGAGGTTGTAGTGATGGGCCTTAGCCCCAGTTTTCTTGTCGAGTCCATTTGACTGCCCGCCTTTAAGACGGTTTTACATGTGCGCGGAATAAAAACGGTGTGCGACAGAAGATCCGTGGAGGCATTCAACCAGTAGGTTTTTCGGGTTAACTGAGACACCTACCTCGCAGGCTTTTGCATAGCAGGCTCGGCAACTCGATCGGCAAAGGATTTCTCTTCCGACGGCACGCAGATTTCCTCCACCATTTCGTCTCTCGGGCGCAGCTTCAAAATTCTGTGCGGGCCAACGATGGGCTGGGTGTAGGCCATGGGGTCGATGATGGTGATGTCGTAAAGGATTGTGTCGTGGTCTGCACGCTGATAGCGCTCGATGACACGCATATTTTCGCTGTGCGGGTAGCCTGACGATCCTAGCCACGTGCTGTCGCGAAAACCGGTGGATTCGACGACGAAGGTGTCGTCCGATTCCCAGTGGCCGATCGCGTATCCGTACCAAGTCGGATCAGCGTCCGTGGGCAGCGGGCGACCATCTGTCCAGATCGAGCGGTACTCGTGCTCATGTTCGAAGAATTGAATCACGCGGCCGGCTACCTGAACGAATTCGAATGGCGTGTTCAAGAACATGACGCGCGGAAAACCCATCGGGTCGCATTGCAGGATCGGATCGTTGCCGCCCGGAGCGCGCCTGGGGCCGAAGCCGGGAC
Organism: Acidobacteriota bacterium; assembly: GCA_003161495.1. Taxonomy (GTDB): domain Bacteria; phylum Acidobacteriota; class Terriglobia; order Acidiferrales; family UBA7541; genus Palsa-360. The sequence goes on from PMOP01000395.1 coordinate 6,013, forward strand.
GTTCGGCGTCAAATCGCGCCTGCGCCCACGGAGTCATGGGAGGAATCAGATTGTCGGGGGCAATTGGTTCCGAGGCGCCCGTTCCTTCGTAGTGCCATAAGCCGGACAGGTCGCGCTTCGGTGCAGGCGGCGCGGGTTTCGGAGCGGGCTGCTGAGCGGCGACGTGCGTGGCCATCAACAAGACCATTCCTGTTGCCAGGCCGCATTTCTTAATTAAATTGCGCGGAAACTTCAGTGGCGCAGGCTTTAGCCTGTGGGGTTTGCTGCATCTGGCACAAAACAAAAACCCACATGCTGAAGCCTGCGCCACTTGAATCATGCACCTCTGAATGCGATTAGTGATTTGGCGCATCGGCGATGAAAATGCTTTTTACTTCACGGGCTTCGGCGTCGCGGGATTTCTGATTCTCTGCGCAAATTCATTTTCCTGAGACCACACGCAGGGCTGCTCTTCGATCTCTTCGTGCGGCTTGAGCTTCAAGATTCTTTGCGGCGCGACGATAGGTTTCGTGTAGGCCATCGGATCCGTCACCGTCATGTCATACAGGATGGTGTCATGATCCACGCGATGGTAGCGCTCGACAACGCGCATCCCTTCGCTATGCGGAAAACCCGTGGGGCCGAGCCACGTCTTCTCGTTGAAACCCGTCGATTCCACAAAGAATGTATCATCCGACTCCCAATGGCCGACGGCGTATCCGTACCATGTGGGGTCGGCATCGGTAGGAAGCGCACGCCCGTCAGTCCAGATCGGACGCCATTCGTGTTCGCGCTCCCAGAATTGGAGCACGCGGCCGGGCGCTTGAACAAACTCATGCGGCGTGGGCATGAACATGATGCGCGGAAAACCAATGGGATCACATTGCAGGATGGGATCGTTCCCGCCGGGCGCACCACGCGGCCCATATCCGGGCTTCTCGGCGTCGAACTTGGCCTTCGCCCACGGCGTCATCGGCGGCATGTCTTTATCGGCGGTCATGCTATCCGCGCCGCCGCTTCCCTGGTATTGCCATACGCCGGTCAAGTCGCGTTTCGGTGCTGGCTGCGACGATGCGGATTTTGTGGCGGGCTGCTGAAGGGCCGACTGAGCCTGCGCCGCGATCGCAAAGACTAGCGCCACCGTCGAGAATGCCAGCAAATATTTCAGCAAAGATTGTGGGCGATTTCGCACCTTCAGCCTCTTTACGTTTGCGGAAAAAGTCGAGAAAAAAGCTGACGGTCCGTCGCACGGTTGCGCGGCAAAAAACGCACAGCCAAGAGTGGCTGTGCTACTACTACCGAATATCCATTTTCAGCACGTGGCCGTCCGCAAAAACAACTTTCCCCATCTGATTTCCGGAAAAACCGACCGGCGCGCCGTTTTTAGCGGGAGCCAGCGTGATCGTAATCTGGTCGCCGGCCTTCACGGAAGTTCTGGTCCAGTTATTCCGGCGCATAATGCCGGGGCTTTGGCTTTCGATCGCCCAGTTTACGGCCGCGCCTTTATCGTCCTTCACGTCCAAAAAAATCTGGCAATGCGGATTGGCCCACACGAATTCCGTTACCGTGCCCGAGATGGTGATCCAGTGCGCCTCATCGTACGCCGAATTTCCGTGGTGCGCCCACGCCGGGCCGCATACCGCAACGAGACACGCAATCAAGACAGCGGATGTTGCCAATTTGAATTTCATGCGACACCCTCGCAAAATAAAAATCCGCTCACTCACGCCGGCCGCTCACGTCGCACGGCCCGCCCTGCGCTCTATAGGTCGGGCAATTTCGTGCCGTCGGCAAGGACGATCTCTTTCAACCGCAAAATATTCGTCCCGTTTTTAGCGCGAAAACCAGTGGCGGTGATGACGTCGCCGGCCTTGAGCGTGGTCTTATCCCAGCCGCCATTGCGCACCAGCATCGCCGGACTCCTCGCCTCGCAAGTCCATTTTTCCATCTCGCCCTTATCGTTTTTTGCCTCTAGATATATTTGCACGTGGGGATTGATGAATTCGAAGTCCGTCACAGTGGCCTTGACGCTCACGAGCTTGTCCGTGTCGTAGTTCGTTTCCCCGTGATGCGCAAAAATTGGCGCCGAAATTAAGAGAGCGGCGAACAATATCGTCAGGCAGAGTCCCAACTTTTTCATTTCTATGCCTCCGCAACTAGCAAAATAGGATAGACACACAATTCCCGGGAACTCCAGCGTTTGGAAAGTAACTGAGGGAAATATCACACCTCGATTAGAGATCTGTCAATCCCGAACTGACTACTTCGCCGGCTTCGTCTCGTTGTTTTCAATGTCGTCGAAGGTGCCCTGGTCTTCGCAGTAAAGTTCCTCGAGCGTCCACTTCGGCCTCAGCAGAAAATCCAGATGCGCGGTCCAGGGCTTCGTATACGCCTTCGGGTCGTCGATGGTGATGTCGTCGGTTAAATGGAAATGGTTTGGCCGGCGAATGCGCTCGACTAGGTGCAGCGCGCCGCTGTGCGGGTGGCCGACGCGGTCCAGCCATGTTTTCTCATTGAAATTTACAGTGTCGGCGACCAAGGTATCTCCCTCCCAATGTCCGACCGAGTCGCCCATCCACAGCGGGCCGAGAGTCGTATCATGCGACCGGCCATCCGTGTAAATCGGATGGCTCACGGAGTCGTACTCAAAAAGCAGGATGACTTCGCCCGGCGTTTGCATCACCTGCATCGGGAACGGATGAAGCAGGACGCGAGGATAGCCGGGAGGAGTGCAGGAATGGTAAATAGAGTCGTTCGTTTCCGCGAGTGGATAGGCATGCACTCCAAAGGAAGATTTTGCGGCCTTAAATTGCGCCGCTCCCCAGGCAGTCATGGGCGGCTCTTCTTCGTTGAGCTCGTACATCCAGTACCGTTCCACGACAGTCAACGGCCGTGTACGGTCGAGCATCCACACGCCTGAAAAATCCGTCGCTGCATCTGGACTCGAAGGCTTCGCCGCCTCCGATGGCTGTTTCGTTTGCGTTTGCGCGGATGCCGCCGCCGAAAAACTCAAAACAATCGTGCAGACCATAGCGATAGCCAGTAAACGAAATCGCATTTCAATATTCCTCCGCAGACTCTAATTTCCTTTTTGGGTTCCGTTTGAAACTATCACGCACGCGCACGCGGTTGGCCTCGCTGCTACTTCGCCGGTGTCGCCGCCTTCTTATCCATCGATTGAAAACTTTCTTCATCTTCACAGAATTGTTCCGCGAGCGTCCACTTGGGCTTCAGCAGGAATTCGATGTGCGCGGTCCAGGGCTTGGTGTACGCTTTCGGGTCGTCGATGGTGATGTCGTCAACGAGATGGTCATGGTCGACCCGCCGGATGCGTTCGATCACGTGGAGAGCGTCGCTGTGCGGGTGCCCGATGCGGTCGAGCCAGGTTTTGTCGTTGAAATTCACGGTGTCGGCAACCAGCGTGTCTCCCTCCCAGTGTCCGATCGAGTCGCCCATCCACAAGGGGCCTAGCGTCGTGTCATGCGGGCGTCCGTCGGTAAAAATCTGGTGGCGGATGGAGTCGTACTCAAAAAGAATGAGGACCTCGCCCGGCGTTTGCACAACCTGTATGGG
>PMOP01000316.1 GCA_003161495.1 Acidobacteriota bacterium
GCTGCCACTTCCCGGGTTTGCGGAGGCGAAGATGAGTAATCGCCGATGGCTGATGGTCCTGGTATTTCTGGTGCTATTTGGAATGTCCGTCATATTCGCCCTCCCTTCCGCGGAAGCCGGACAGAATCTTTCTGGCCAAAAGCAAGCGCACAAGTCGCCCTGGCAAAAGATCGATGACCAGGCGAAGTTGGAGAATCCGAGCGACGGAAATTCGGTCCGCGCACTCATCGACGAAATCCTGGACTTCCCGAGTTCCTTTGGCCGGATTCCTCCCATCATGCGAGAGATCATCGGGCAGCGGCTGGTAGACGCGGAAATCAATTACAAACTTGGCAGGACTCAGGGAATCGAAGAGAAAAGCGTCGTCCAAATTGTGAACACGCTCGCAGACAAGTTAAGGCTATCAGATTCAGCGCGGACTACGTTGCATCAAGTCGAGGTTCTTCGCTTCGGCATGGAATTGTCGTCACCTGACTTCATGCCACCACCTTCATCCCAGGGCGAGAGTGCGGCTCTCTCTCTCAGCAAGACCGAGCTTTCACCCTCGCAGGCCGCGCATATTCTTCTTGTCCTGATCGATCAAAAGATAATGAATCCCGATTACCAACTTCCTCCCGAAGAGTGGGAAAAAACTCAATACCAAACCACGATGGACAGGATGCTCAAATACAAAGAGTTGAGGGATTCCGGCCAAATGAAAACGACAATGAAAACGACGATGACAGAAGGCGTCCGGCTTTCGTCTCCATCGAGCCCGGACCTGCGTTCTCAAATTTATGATGCTGTGTCGCAGATGAGCCTGACAGAGGGGCTGGACCTGGTCAATGAAACCTTTGGGATTGCGGGGATAAGCAAATAGACTACGCTGCTTCGTCCAGCAACATGAAGGCTGTCACCACTTTCGAGATCGCGACTCAGTAGTTGCTCTGAAACTTTTTCAGCTTGTCTCCGAACGCTCCACGAATCGTCAGCCAAAGAATGAATTTCGCCTTGGAATCACCATAAAAAATTTTGCAGCAGAGCCATCCGCGTCGGCGAATGGAAGTGCTACTTGAGGCGAAAAACCGAAACCAGGTCGGAGGTTGTGCCGTAGGGATCGGCCTGCTGGTCGGCTTCGTCCATGGGAATTCGCGCTGTCCAGAGACGTACGAAAAGGCCCTGTCCCGTCAATGTGTCCGTGCACGTGGGATTCACGTAGAGCAGGTCGACGAGGCCCGCGCCGGATGCGGCCGCGGCTGCCAGGCTTTCCGACACTTTGGCGACGAGCGAGCATGCGAACGGGTTGTACAAATAGACGAGTAACGGAGTTCGCGGCCACCGAAATTTCGCGGCGTCTGCGTGGACCATACGAATGTTCTTGGACTTGGATCGGGCGACGCGGTTCCATCGCGCGACGTTTTTCTGCGCGAGGCTCGCCAATTCCTCGCTGATCTCCACACCGATAACTTTGCGGAACGGCAATTCCGCCGCGAGCAGGATTGCCCGGCCCTTCCCTGCTCCTACATCGACGAAGCTGTAGGCTTCGATTCTGCCGGACACTGCGGGCAAAGTTTCGCGCCAGCGCCGGCACGCTTCGCGGAATACGGACGGTGCGATCGCCGAGTAGCCGTAGTTGTGGGCGTCATTTTCCCGGCCTTTGACCAGGTCTTCCGGGCCGAGATAGCCGCCCGTGTCCGTGCCATATTTCACGTCGAACGGGTGAAGGGCGCCGCGGTTGGGAGCTGTTTTGGAAGCTGACGCCAAGGTGGATTGGTCCTCGCAGTCATAAGAATAGCGCAAAACGGGGCGCTTCCTTGTAGGACGGGCTTCAGCCTGTCGCTTTTGATTTTCTTTTTGCCCAAACGAAAACCGACAGGCTGAAGCCCGTCCTACTCAATTGCCCTGCTTCTTGCGGCGTCGTATAATTATGAGTTTAGACCTTCGTCGTGGAAGGCGCTGAGGGAGAGGCCGCATGGCTGCTAGAGAATCTAACGCTGCAGAGCCTATCGTGACGAGCCTCGCGACGATTTCCTTGGCCGAAGCCGCCGAGCAGGAAGCGATCCATGTGCACGGGGCGCGCGTGCACAACCTCAAGAACATCAGCTTCGATATTCCGCACAACGCCATTACGGTCGTAACGGGAGTTTCGGGATCGGGCAAATCGAGCCTCGCGTTTGACACAATTTACGCTGAAGGGCAGCGGCGGTACATCGAATCGCTTTCGGCGTACGCGCGGCAATTTCTCGAGCGCATCGAAAAGCCCGATGTGGATGAGATTACCGGAATCGCGCCCGCGATAGCGATCAAGCAGAAAAATTCCACGCGCAATCCGCGATCGACCGTGGCGACGGCCACTGAAATTTACGATTATCTGCGACTGCTGTATGCGCGCGCCGGCCGAACGTTTTGCACGAAGTGCGGCAGCGAAGTGCGCAAGGACACGATGGATGAAATCGCGGCTCGCGTGCTGGCGTTGCCGCAGGGCCGGCGATTTTATGTGCTCTTCACGCTTGATCTCGCTTCGACCGCACCACAGATCGTGCCCGCGCCTGCTGCGCCGCCTCGCCGAACCGCGGCGAAAAAATCGGCAAAGATCACGCCCGAGACGATTCGGCTGGCGCTGGCCGGTTTGCAGCGTCGCGGTTTTCAGCGGCTCTATCAGGCGGGACGCATGCATGAATTTTCGTCTCCGGAAACACTGCTCGACATCGATTTTACGAAGCCGGTGTATGTGGTCGTGGACCGGCT
>PMOP01000282.1:0-1565 GCA_003161495.1 Acidobacteriota bacterium
GCCAAATCCAAGCGCCAACCCCGCGGCCAGCCCTCCGCCGGCAAAGATCGGCATCTTCGGGAAAGACGGCTCGTTCGGATAATTCGCGGGATCCAGCACGTGAAAACGATCGTTTTGCTTGCTCTGATCGTATTCCGTCGACATCGCGGAGGCATCGCGCTTTTTCATCAGGTCGTTGTAGGAATCCAGAACGGTCTGATGATCGCGGGTCAAGAGTTTATATTCCTGTTCAACCCCGGGGCTGGCAGCCACTCGGCCCTGATAAAGCTGGATTTGCTTTTTAATTTCTTCCTGTTGCGCTGTGCGTTCCTTGATGACCTGGTCGTACTGATGAATTTGCGCGCGCAATTGCACGATTTGCGTAGGCTCGCCTTTTTGGGCTGCGTTTTTATCCGGCGACGGCGAGTTCTTTGCTTGCTGATCGCTTTCCTCGATTTTCTTCTTCAGGACGGCAATGTCGTTTTTCGTTTTGATCACATCCGGATGGTCGTCTGTGTATTTGGATTGCAGCGTTACGAGCTGCGCCTGCAGCGCCTCGAGTTGTTGATCAAACGTTTCGGGATTCTGCCCGGCCTGCGCCGCCTGCCATGCGGATGTCTGCTGCGCGAGAATGGACTCAGCGAAGCTTTTATCCTGTTGCGCCCGGCTGATGGCCTGCGTTGCGGCTTCCAGTTGAGAAGCCTGCCCATTCAGAAGGTTCATGTTTGTTTGCGTGTCTTCGGGAAGCACTCCGGTATGGTCGCGTTGAAATGCAGCGAGCTTGGCTTCCTGCTCGTCGAGCTTCGCTTTCTCCTGATCGAGCTGCCCGTTCAGAAACTGCGTGGTGCCGTAGTCCACGCCCCGGCTGACCTTGATGTCTTCCTCGATGAACATGGACGTAATCATCGAACAAATTTTTTGGGCGAGTTGGGGATCGTCGAATGCCACGCTGATCGTAAACCCGGGCAGGTTCTGTGCCCGCGTCTCGGTCATGGGCGCGATCGGCGTGATCGTAACGGCTTGCCGCAAACGCTCCACCAACAGGTCCATCGGCATGCGATTGATATCGCGCGGATACAGGTTCAGGTCGCGAATCACCGGCTCCAGGCGCGTGGTGCTCAAAATCTGCTGTTGCATGGTCGCCAATCGCTGATTGACATTGTCCGTGACTAGCGGGGTGACAGGTTGCGCTTCGGGTTGCTGAACCAGAACCAGGGTCCTCGAGATGTACCGTTTAGGCAAAACGCGCGCGGCCACAACTCCTGCGATGATACCAATCACAGAAAGCATGGAAATGAGCAAAAATCGGCGCCGGACAATCGCGACGACATCTTTGGCGCCAAGTTCTTGATGCATCATTGCAGGTCTCTCCTAAACACCAATGACAAGTGCAATTTTACAGCCGGGATTCAAATTTCTCATAAGTACCTGTTTTTGCAAGTGGATGTGAGCTTTGTACACATAGTCCCGAAGCTCCGAAGCCGCCAAGCGTCCTGCAAAGTTCCACTATTGGGAAATCTATTGGCCACTCGGTCGCTTATCATGCTGAAAAACACGATAGATGACACTACCGTGTTTACCGTATG
>PMOP01000282.1:1617-13644 GCA_003161495.1 Acidobacteriota bacterium
GACCATTTCATCGAACCGGGTGCGGTTGCGCCCGCTCACTTGCCACAAGCCGGTTACCCCGGGCTTCACTTCCAGAACTCTTCGCCGGTGCCAGATGTCGTAAACTGCAAACTCGTATGCAACCGGCGGGCGAGGGCCGACAAGCGACATATCTCCACGCAAAACATTCCAGAATTGGGGGAGTTCATCCAAGCTGGTTTTGCGTAGAAGCCTGCCCACCAGGGTTACGCGAGGATCCTTCACAAGCTTATAAACCGGCTTATCCGATCCGTTGGAATTGTCCAATCCACCCTTGCCGGCAATAAACTGTTGGACATATTGTTCATGGATTTTGGGATCGTTGTTGGCATACATGGTGCGGAATTTCATGCACTTGAAGCGTGCGCCAAACTGGCCGAGGCGTTCCTGCTTATAAATCACCGGCCCCTTGGAGGTCAGCTTAATCAGGGCCACGATCGCCGCGAGCAGTGGCGACAACACCAGGAGAAGTGCCCCGCTTCCAACAACATCGATCGCGCGTTTGATGACTAAAGGCAGGCGCTTTCGCGAGCCTTTTCGGTTGAGATCCGGGTAGAGCTTGGAATCCGCCACCCAACCGGCGCTATTCTTGTCCCAGTTTTCTGGAAATATATGCATCGAAATTGCGATTTTGGCGGACCGTTCCCGCCCCATATGCTTAATGAACGCCAGTTCGATCTTATTACGCAGGGTTTCGGTGATGGGGCATTCCCCCTCCAGGTTGACTTCCGTGAAGATGATTCCCAGAATAGCACCCTGTTTGTACCAACCAACCAAGTCCGTCTCGCGCTTGGACACGACAATAATTTCGACCGCTTGCCTCAGAATCGCTTCCGCAGTCCCATTTTCCAAATTTGCGTCGAGAAGCATCAGGACAAAGGGTTTACGAGAGCGTTCCGCACGCCGGCGCTCCAGCGTCAGCATGGAATGAAAGACATTCTCTAGCAAAACTTCTTCATTTCGTTCTGTATCCGAGTGGCGAAGAAAATTAGATCCGGAAACCTTAACTTGAGGGTCCCGCTGCCCCATCGATGAGATCCTCGAAAAGCTATTGGCCATTTTTGCTCCCGCTAGATTTATACTTCTTGGAAGTTGCACTCCCAACCTCATGAACCCTGATCTAAGTGCTAAAACCTGACCCGTGAACCCGTTACCTATCTGCGAGATGCTGCCCACATACCTCTAGCAAAATGCGACACGAAACACACCAATTCGCCCGCAATCAGTCTGCCAGAGTGGGGGGCGCCCCTCCCTTGAACTCAATATTTCCAATGTATTGAATATAATAGGGTTAGGTGTCTTTCATGGGGACGTTCGATTGAGACGGCAAGTAGCTCTTTCCCATATTAGGCTCAGATTGTGAAAACTATTTCTCCGTTTTGCCATTGCCTTTCCGAATTGCAAACACTTTTACCGATCCTGGGATGAGATTCGCACTTCCTAAGTTGAGACTAACCCTGCGCATACCCATTCGGGTGGCGAAGCCGCCAATCCCAGGCGGAGCGAAGGATTGTCCGCAAATCGGACATTGCGGGGCGCCAACCCAACTGGGTTTTTGCCCTGGAAGGATCGGCAATCAACCTGGCGGGATCTCCGGCACGCGGAGGCTGCATTCGCAATGGAATGTCGCGACCTGTGACTTCGCGGGCACATTCAATGACTTCCAGAACCGAATTTCCACTCCCCGTTCCCAAATTGAGAAAATCAGAATGGCCACCTGAGCGAAGATGTTCGAGCGCACTGATGTGCGCGTCCGCCAGGTCAACTACATGAATGTAGTCCCGGATTGGCGTGCCATCCGGGGTCGGATAATTGTTGCCGAAGACGCGAATGCCCTCCTGCTGGCCCAGGGCCGCGGCGAGAACGTTGGGAACCAGGTGGGACTCCGGCCTGTGGTCTTCTCCGCGATTTTCGGTGGCGCCGGCGGCATTGAAGTAGCGCAAGGCCACGAATTTCATTCCATAGGCGGTGTCGTAGGCGTCGAGAACGCGTTCCATGAACAGCTTGGACCAGCCATAGGGATTCTTAGGCCATTTCCGGCTTTGTTCCGTAATGGGAATTTCCTCCGGATCTCCATAGACGGCGGCAGTGGAGGAGAAGACGATACGCCGAAGCCCCGCCTGAATGAGCTCGCCTATCAATTCGATTCCGTGTCCGACGTTATTCTCAAAATACCTGGCTGGATCGAGAACGGATTCCCCCACCTCGATCAAGGCGGCAAAATGGATGCAGGATTCCAAGGCATGCTCGCGCGCGATGCGCGCCACGAGCTGCCGGTCGCCAATTTTTCCCTGATAAAATGGAATGTCCGCGGGGAGAGCGCACCGGTGGCCCCGTACAAGATCGTCCAGCACGACGACTTGCTCGCCTCGTGCAAGCAAGCGCTCAATGGTTACGCTGCCGATGTAGCCCGCGCCACCTGTGACCAGGATCGCCATCCATCCTCTTTCGTTTGATTCTTTGCGTGGAAACGGGGTGAAGCCTTTCGACGACCTTGTCCCGCTTGTTGACGATTGAGTCTACCTCAACAAGATGATTGGATGCCGGATCGTTTTTGCGGCGGTGTTTTATTTTTTACTCAGGAGGCTTGTTGGCGGTCGGCCTTTCCCTTTTTTTTACTTGGGTCGTTTTTAAATTCGATTCAGTAGAAAGCGGTGGACATGAGGGGCTTTTCGGCGAGAAGATCGCAAACGTAGTCATACCTTGGGAGGGAAATTGCGATGCCATACGCTACCGAGGAAAATTTAACCGACCTTGCGCTGAAGCAGTGGGAGGCGTGCCACTCGCCAAGGCTGCGGCAAATTATGCAGTCACTCGTGAAACACCTTCACGGTTTTGCGCGCGACGTGGACCTGAAGCAGGACGAATGGCTGATGGCGGTGGACTGGCTTGCCAGAACCGGAAAACTTTCCTCGGAAAAGCGACAGGAATTTATTCTATTGTCCGATGTGCTCGGCATCAGCATGCTGGTCGACGCGATGAATCATCGTTTTCCGGAGGGAGCGACGCCATCGACCGTCATCGGGCCATTTCATATTGACGATTCGCCGGAGCTGCCGATGGGCGCGAACGTGGCGGAAGGACTCGCGGGAGAACCGTGTTTCCTGGTCGGATCGGTGCGCGACATGGACGGAAAACCAATTGAGGGCGCGAAGCTCGATATCTGGCAGGCGGACGCCGACGGCTTGTATGAATCTCAACTCGGCGCGGAAGAGCCGACGCTGCGCGCCGTATTTCACACCGGAGCGGACGGCAAGTATGTCATTCGCACTATTGCGCCGCCGGGTTATTCCATCCCCATGGACGGCACGGTTGGCGACCTGCTGCGAGGAACCGACATTTCGCACTTCCGGCCCGCGCACATCCATTTTTTCATTTCCGCGCCGGGATATGAAACGCTCATCACGCATTTGTTCAAAAAAGGCGCGAAATATATCGATTCTGATGTGGTTTTTGGCGTGAAGGACAAGCTGATCGTGGAGTTCAAGAAACAGCCAGCGGGCAAAACTCCGACGGGACAAATTTCTTCGGAGCCGTTCCTGGTGGTGACTTACGACTTCGTGCTGAGCAAATCCGCGGCGCAAAAAAACGGGGAACTGGCGCTCAGCGAGGCCGGCGGCGCTTCCCGCGGAAAATTATAAAAGCGGTTTCGACATGGTGATGAAGTGAACGGGAATCTTGGTGGGAGTGGGATCGTCGTACATACCCGTGCCGGTATCAACATATCCCCATCGGCGGTAGAGGGCGTGAAGTTCCGTGCGGACATTGACGATTTTCAGATCGCTGAATTTGCAACCCGCGTCGCGAAAAGTTTTTTCCACGGCGGCGACCAGATGGCGGCCCACGCCCGTCCTCTGATGTGCCGGATCGATCGATAACATTCCAAAGTAACCGCGCTCTCCGCGCAACTCAAAATAGACGCAGCCAAGAAGGTTCGGCGTTCCCTCCGTTTCCGCCAACAGGAATTTCCCTTTCACCATGAGGTTGCGGACCGAGGCGGGGTTCGTGCGGTCACGCTCGATGAAAAATTGCTCGACGAGAAATGCCGTGTTGACCAGGCGCGCGACGGCATCGGCGTCGCTCTCTTTTGCGTTTCGCATGGAGATCATTGGACTTGCCCATCATACCAACTTCATCGAAGGGTTTCCTTCCTCTCGCCGGCGCTTGACATAGCCACTTCGCATCATAAGGCTCCTCGAACCTATTCCCATGTTTTCCCAGTGTTTGTGGAACCTGCGGAGCATATTTAGGGAATATAGGAAGGGGTGAAGAGCGAAGCATGTTCTGGTGGCTTGATTGACGTCATGGAGCAGGGAGGATTTCAAAAAATGAATTCCAATCGCAAATATTTTTGGATTTTGACGCTATTGCTGGCCGTTCCGATGCTGGCGTTCAGCGCGCCGGGCACGCCCTATCAGGGAGGCGGATACGGAGGAGGCCAGGGAGCGGGTCCAGGAGGAGAAGGCCGGCGCGAGCCGATGTCTCCCGATGATCAGCTGAAACAAATGACCAAGAATTTCAATCTGACCGCCGACCAGCAAGCGAAGATCAAGCCCATTCTCGTGGACTCACGAAAAAAGATGGAGGATCTGCGAAACGATTCGAGCGGCGACCGGCAGGCGATGCGCCAGAAGATGATGCAAATTCGTCAGGACACGAACGATCAAGTTCGCGCGCAACTTGACGATAAGCAAAAGGAGAAATTCGACAAGCAGGAAAAGGAACGCGAGGAAAGAATGCAAGATCGCCGAGGCGGCGGACCTGGAGGTCCGGGAGGAGATAGTCAGGGTGGCAATCCGCCCCAGAACTAGAGGGTGCTTCAAAGTGGAGTGGGCTTCACAGTGGCGCGAGCTTTAGCCTGCGGGGGTTGGGCCTTTCAAGGACGAAACCCCACAGGCTGAAGTCTGCGCCACTAAAAACTTTCAAAATCCGTAGAGCTTGGCGGGATTGTCCACCAGGATTGTTTTGCGCACGGGAGCGTCGGGAACCCAGGTGGGAAGCAAATTCAGTATTCGGCCGTCGTCAATCTGAAAGAAGGGCGTAATTTCGGAATTGTCGCGGCCAGGCACGGGGATTCCCGGATGGGGCCAATCGCTGCCCCACAGAATTCGCTGGGGATTTGCGGCGACCATGGCCTTGGCGATGGGCGCAACGTCGGGATAATCCGGCGCGAGAGTGGAACTGCGATACGGCGCTGAAATTTTCACATAGGCTTTGCCGCTTCGCAGCAGGCCCACGAGCGAGTTGAAGCCGGGCTGCTCGATGCCGGGCACGGCCTGCGTTCCTGCGAAGTGATCGAAGACCACGGGCATCGGCGCCGCCGCGACCTGATCCTTGATCCCTTCGATTACAGACAGGCGCGCGTAAATCTGAATGTGCCATTTCCTGCCTTTGATTCTCTCCACCGCAGTTTGAAAACGTTTGCGGCCGATTTCGGGATCGATCTGGCCCGAGGTCTCAAGATTCAGACGAATGCCGCGAATTCCGGCGCGATCCATTTCATCGAGCGCGGAGTCGGGAGTTTTTTCGTCAATCACCGCAACGCCGCGGGCGCGCGCGCCGAGCTTTTTCATGGCGTCCAGCACGCCGGCGTTGTCCGTGCCGTAGACCGTTGTTTGCACGACGATCACGCGGCTCATGTGCAGAGCGCGGTGCAGGGAGCGCAGTTCATCGACGGAGACGGGTTCCGGCGTGTATGGACGCGCGGGCGAAAAAGGAAAATGTTGCGGATCGAACGTATGCACGTGGCAGTCGCAGGCTCCCTCGGGCACCGCGAAGTTCACGGGAGTCGACGGCTGCGAAGCGGCGGCACTAGCCCTGTTGGGCTTCCCAATCAGTGCGGCTGTTCCAGCTGTAACCGCGCCGAGTACAACCTCGCGCCGAGTGAACATCGGAAAACCTCCGGATAAATTACCGCGAAAGTATAACGCGAAGTTCCGCGCCATGTACCAGGGTTTGCTCGCGGAGTTTTGCTTCCGAGGGTTTAGTGGCGCAGGCTTCAGCCTGTGGGTGTTCGTTGGTGCGCGGTCGGCTGGCTCTAACGAAACCCCACAGGCTGAAGCCTGCGCCACTTGGTACAATTCACGAAACCGTATAACATCTTATGCTCGCTCGGAAATACAGAAACGCTTTGCCTTCCGAAAGAAGCAAAATGTCGCGATTGAGAATGGGAGTGCTCGCCGCATTGTGCGCGGCACTTTGCGCCGCTGCGATCGTTCTTCCCGCGGCGCGTCCGGCTCCGCAGACCGCGCCGCAAGCGACGGCGTCGCTCGCGAATGATCCCAAGCTGATCGAGGATCTCGTCCACGCCAATCGCATTCTTTATCAGCAGGAAGTGCTGGACGGTTTCGGCCATGTGAGCGCGCGCAGCGACAAGGACCCAAGCCATTTTCTGATGTCGCGCAGCATGGCGCCGGCGCTCGTTACGTCGAGCGACATTATGGAATATGACAGCAACGGCGAGCCGGTGGATTCGCGCGGGCGCAACTCCTACGTCGAGCGGTACATTCACGCGGCCATCTATCGCGTGCGGCCCGACGTGAAGGCCATCGTGCACAGCCACTCGCCGGACATTATTCCGTACAGCGTGACGGGCACGATTCTGNNTTTGGCGATACGGACATGCTGATCCGCGACAACAAGCTTGGCGACGCGCTGGCCAAGGTGCTGGGCAATAGCGGGGTCGCTCTCATCCGCGGGCACGGATTCGTCGCGGTGGCGAATTCGACTCCGATTGTTGTGTACCGCGCGATTTACACGCAGACGAATGCGCGCGTGCAGGCCGAAGGGATGAAGCTCGGCACTATCAAATATTTGACGCCGGGAGAAGCCGAGAAAGCCCAGGCCATCGTGGAAGCAACGGTCGGAAGGCCGTGGGAATTGTGGAAGTCGCAAGTTGGAAAGATCGAGTAGCGAACGGAATAACAAATTAAAAACGGAGCCCGGAAATCATTCCATGAATACCTACAAGATTGCAGTTATTCCCGGAGATGGAATTGGAAAAGAAGTGGTGCCCGAAGGATTGCGCGTGCTCGAAGCGGCAGGAAAACGTTTCGGCATCAAATATTCCTTCACGCATTTTGACTGGAGCTGCGAAACCTACGTCAAGACGGGGAAAATGATGCCCGACGACGGCCTCGCGCAGCTTCGCCCGTTCGACGCGATTTTTCTCGGCGCGGTGGGCTATCCCGGCGTCCCGGATCACATTTCGCTGTGGGGACTACTCATCCCGATCCGGCGCACCTTCGAGCAGTACGTGAACCTGCGACCGGTGCGCATGCTGAAGGGCGTTGAATCGCCGCTGAAGAATGCGAAGCCGGGCGAGATCGATTTCTACGTGGTGCGCGAAAACGTGGAAGGCGAATATTCCAACATCGGCGGGCGCATGTACAACGGCACCGAGGAAGAAATGGCCATGCAGCAGACCATCTTCACGCGCCGCGGCGTGGACCGCATCATGCGCTACGCGTTCGAGCTCGCGCGAAAACGAAAAAAGCACGTCACTAGCGCCACAAAATCCAACGGCATCATCCACACCATGCCGTACTGGGATGAGCGCTTCGCCGCCATATCAAAGGAATTTCCCGACGTCCGCACGGATCAATATCATATCGACATTCTGACCGCGCATTTCGTTCGCCGCCCGCAAATGTTTGACGTGGTCGTCGGGTCAAACCTGTTTGGCGACATTCTTTCCGACCTAGGGCCCGCGGTCGTGGGCTCGATTGGCATCGCCGCGGGCGCGAACTTGAATCCGCCGAAGAAATATCCCTCCATGTTCGAGCCGGTGCACGGCTCCGCTCCGGACATCGCCGGAAAAGGCATCGCTAATCCCATCGGACAAATCTGGTCCGGCGCCATGATGCTGGACCACCTTGGCGAAACAAAAGCTGCCGCCGCCATCGAGCGCGGTATCGAGGAAGTCCTGACCAAGCCCAAATATTTGACGCCTGATGTCGGCGGCAAAGCGACCACGCAAATTGTGGGGAAGGCGATTGCGGACACGCTCGGCAAGTGATGGGATTTGCAGAATTGTCGGCCCTCTTGCATCCGGGCAAACTAGATACCGGCGCTTCAAGGATCGCTAGGAAAGCCGCGCCTTCTGGAAGTATAATCGGCCCATCCGCAATTTGAATCCGGTATGAACAGGAGACAGGCGATGCGCGCACGCACACGATGGCTGGTGATGGCGGTTCTGGTGTTGTCGGCATTCGGGCTGAGCAAAGTGGTTCCGGCAAAAATGGGGACCATGAAGGCTTACGTCACGAACAGTTTGGGCGACACCATTACCGTGATCGACCTCGGCACGCTGAAAGTTGACGGAGCGATTAAGGTCGGCAAGCGCGTGCACGGCGTTTGCGCTCCCGCGGATGGATCGAAACTTTTCACCACCATCGAGTCCGAGAAAACTTTGAAGGTGATCGACACGGCGACGAACGAAGTGACCGCGACGATTGGCCTGACCGGCCGGCCCAACCAATGCGCGTCAACGCCGGATGGGCATTACGTGGGCGTGCCGATTCGCGACGTGGGCGGGATCGACATTATCGACACGCGCTTGGGAAAAGTCGTGAAGGTTTTGCCGGTGAATGCGCCGCATAACAGCTACAACACGGGGCGCAACGATGTGCTGTACGTTTCCTCGATGGGCGATCATGAGATCGACCGCATCGACCTGAAGACGATGGAATACACGGACATGATTCCCGTTGGCGGCATTCCCCGGCCGTACGCCGTGACCAGAGATGAAAAAACTTTGTATGTCGCGCTCTCCGATTATCACGGCTTTGAGGTCGTGAACATTCCGGACAAAAAGGAAATCACGCGCGTGGACTTGCCGGCCGCGGCTCCCGCCGATTGCGCGCTCGAACCGCACACCGAGACGCACGGGCTGGCGCTTTCGCCGAATGAAAAAGAGCTCTGGGTCACGAGCCTTTCCGATGGCGGCGTCTACGTGTATGACATCGCCGCGAAAAAACTTTCCAAGGAAATCGCGACGGGCGAGTGCCCGAACTGGATCGGATTTTCGCCCGATGGAAAATATGTGACCGTGAGCAATTGCGGAAGCGACAACGCGACCATCATCGACGCAAAGACGCGGCAAGCGCTGGCAACCGTGAAGACAGGCGAAGGGCCGAAGAGGCTCTTGGCCATGGTTGTGCCGGCTTCGTAATCGATCCCGGTTTCCGTAGGACGGGCTTCAGCCTGTCTGGTTTTTATTTTGTCTCGCGCACGAAATGCAGACAGGCTGAAGCCTGTCCTACTTGAACCTCATTCGCTCATGCCCAAACACAAAATACTGCTCACGCTGGTCCTGACTGCGGGAATTTTTGCGCTGGGAATGAATCGGGAGAACGCCATGGCGCAAGATCGCGGTCAGGGACGCTCGATGGTGATTTCGCAGAACGGGATTGTCGCGACGGAATCTCCGCTGGCGTCGAAAGCGGGCGCGGCGATTCTGGAGCGCGGCGGAAACGCGGTGGACGCGGCGATTGCGGCGCACGCCGTGATGACCGTGGTGGCGCCGATGTGGAACGGCATTGGCGGAGATTTGTTCGCGATTGTGTACGACGCGAAGAGCGGAAAATATTACGGCTTGAACGCCAGCGGCTGGGCTCCCGCGGCGCAGTCGGTCGAGCGGCTGCGGCAGATGGGCTTGCGCGAAATGCCGATGCACGGGATCGAGCCTGTCACCGTTCCGGGCTCCGTCGACGGCTGGCAAAAAATGCTCGACCGGTTCGGCAAAAAGAAAATGAATGAGGTGCTGGCGCCGGCGATTCAAGTCGCCGAGGACGGCTATCCCGTGACGGAATGGATCGCGCAGCATTTCGCATCGAGCGTCGACCTGTTGCGCGGCAGTGATGCGGCTGCCCACACGTTTCTGATTTCCGATCGCGCGCCGCGCATGGGCGAAGTCATGCACAATCCCGATCTGGCCTGGTCTTTGCGGCAAATCGCGCAGGGCGGGCGCGACGCATTTTATCGCGGAGAAATTACCAAGCGGATTCTGGCGTTGTCGGCGCGGCACGGCGGGACGCTGGCCGCGAAAGATTTTTCCGATTACGCGAGTGAATGGGTCGAGCCGATCTCGACGACGTACCGCGGCTGGACCGTGTACGAGATGCCGCCCAACGTGCAGGGCATCGGCGCGCTGGAAATGTTGAATCTCATGGAGCGGTTTGATCTGCATTCCTACGGGCTCAATTCCACGCGCGCGCTGCATGTGCAGATTGAAGCGAAAAAGTTGGCGTATGCGGACGTGATTCGCTACATCGGCGATCCCAAAATGTCGAAGCTTCCTGTGAGTGGAATGCTCTCGAAAGAATATGCGGCCGAGCGCGCGAAGTTGATCGACATGGAGCACGCGAATTGCGAAGTGGGGCCGGGCACACCTGTTCCCAGCGCCGGCGATACGACGTACTTGAGCGTCGTGGATCGCGAAGGCAACATGGTTTCTTTCATCGAATCCAACTACGCGGAATTCGGCTCGGGACTCGTCGCCGACGGCACGGGATTTGTTTTGCACGATCGCGGGGCGCTGTTCAGCCTGGATCCGGCGTCGCCGAATGCGATTGCGGGACGCAAGCGACCGCTGCACACGATCATTCCCGCGTTCATGGAGAAAGATCAGATTCGGATCGCGTTCGGGATCATGGGCGGATGGAATCAGGCGCAGGCGCACGCGCAATTCGTTTCGCACGTTGTGGATTTCAATCAGAATATTCAGGCGGCACTCGAGACGGCGCGATTCACAAAGCCGACTTTTACCGGGTGCGATGTGCTGCTGGAAAATCGCGTGCCCGGCAATGTGAAGGCTGAACTGGAAGCCAAGGGCCACAAGATTACGCTGCACAATGGTTTTTCGGATGCGTTTGGCGGCGGGCAGGCCGTGATGCGCGATTACGCGGCCGGCGTGAATTATGGAGCGTCCGACCCGCGAAAAGACGGCGCGGCTGTTCCGGAATTGCCGATCAAGAACTGGGCGCAGTGATTTATGTGGCGCATGCTTTAGCTTGCGGATTTTCGTTTATGCAAGGACTAAACCCCGCAAGCTGAAGCATGCGCCACTGGTTCCAGACCAACTTTTTAGTGACAGCTAATGTTTCCCGATGCTCAAGATTTTATAGTGGATTTCGCGGCTTCGCGGCCGGCGATGCGGCCGAAGGTCAGCGATTTTGCCAGGCCATGCTGATTAAAACCGCCTGACGTTTCTCCTGCGCAATAAAGACCCGGCACGGCATTCCCCCACAAATCGATCACCTGGGCTTTCGCATTGATGCGCAGGCCGGAAAGACAATCGTGGATGCAAGGCGTGGACCACGCGGCATAAAACGGCGGCGTTTGAATTTTGTGCATCGGCACGGGCTTTCCGAAATCTTCATCCTTGCCGTGATCGACGGAGGAATTATACCGCGCGACAGTTGCTTCGAGTGCCGCGGCGGGCATCGGCTCCTTCTGATATTTGCTGACAATTTTCGCGGCGAGTTCACGCAATGTTTCGGCGCTGAAAAACCAGCCATCTGGATCGACGAACGGCGCGGCAACAGTCCACTTTTCGCGTTTCACGGCGTCCGCGTCAAAGATGGCCCAGATCGGCCCGCCTCCCTCGCCTTTCCCGGCGCCTTGTTCCAGGCACGGATTCCACCAGTCAAATCCTGTTGCAAACTCATTCACAAAGCGGCGGCCAAATTGATTGACCTCGATTAGATTTTGATAGTCCGCCACTTGAAGGCCGATGCCGCGAGCGATCCCTTTGACGGGACTATTTCTTATATTCTCATTTCGCTTTCCGCCGCCCTGCGGATAGCCGTACTGGTTGCCGATCACGTAAGGTTTTTCAAAGATGTGCGAGCGCGATTGCGTCTCAACCGTTTGGCAGCCCGCGCCCCAGAGCGACGCGCCAACCTGCATGGCGGCAATTTCGCCGTCGCCCGACTGCCGCGAATACGGCTCGCCGACGACCTGATATTCCTCGGTGAGCCGGGGATCGAAAATTCTGCGGAAGTTCAC
>PMOP01000242.1 GCA_003161495.1 Acidobacteriota bacterium
CGGGGAAAATGGGATGGAGCGAAGCATGGGAAATCGCAGGGATTTTCTGAAGACGGTAGCGGGCGCGACGACCGGAATGCTAATCACTGGACGCGCATTCGCCGAATCCGCGCTTCAAGGTGATGCGGCCGCGCCTGTAAAGCGCCGGGAAGTTTCGATTGGCGGCAAGCGCGTGAAGGTCGTCGACGTGCATGCGCATTGCGTGATCCCGGAAGTTTGGGACCTCGTCAAGGATACGAGCCTGGCTGCAAGCGCCGGCGGCCGGGCGCGCGGACCGAACCTTATGGGGCCGGACCGCATTCGGGCGATCGATCAGCTGGGAATCGACGTACAGGTTCTGAGCATCAACGGCTACTGGTTCTATGCCGCGGACCGCGACCTCGCAGCGAAGATCATCAAGCTTCACGATGAAAAGCTCGCGGAATGGTGCTCCGCTCATGCGGACCGTTACGTCGCTCTCTCCTCGGTCGCGCTGCAGTTCCCCGATCTTGCCGCCGAACAACTCGAGTACGCCATAAAAAAACTCGGCGCGCGCGGCGCTGCCATCGGCGGACATGTCCTGGGCGAAGATATTTCGTTGCCAAAGTACGATCCGTTCTGGGCCAAAGCGCAGGAACTTGGCGTCGTGGTGTTCATGCATCCGCAGGGCGCCGAGAACGTTGTCATGAAAGATGCGTTCAAAGGCAGAGGCGATCTGGGCAACGTGATCGGCAATCCGCTGGAAACCACGGTTTTTCTTACGCGCATGATGGTCAACGGAACGTTCGACCGCTTTCCCGGCTTGAAGATCTGCGCGGCGCACGGTGGCGGCTACCTGCCATCCTATCTCGGGCGGACTGAAATCGCCTGCGAGGTGCGGCCCAATGCGGATTGCACGAACAAGAAACAACCGAGCGATTACCTGAAGAGCCAGGTTCTGGTCGACACGATCGTTATTTCCGAAGAAGGTTTGCGCCATCTTGCCGCGGAAGTCGGAACGAGCCAGGTCGTCTTTGGAACCGATATGCCGTTCAACTGGCATTCCAATGTCGATCTGATTCTGAACGCGCCGTTCTTGAGCGACGCCCAAAAGGAAGCGATCCTTGGCGGCACGCTGGTCAAAATGCTTCGGCTGTGACCGAGTCAAAGATTTAGAAAAGTTAATGTTTGCGCGCCAATTACGGAATGCAGGAGATCTTTTGTAGCGCCGGCGTCTCGCCGGCGATTTTCCGATTTCAATATCGCAGAAAATTGCCGGCGGGACGCCGGCGCTACAAAAACCGCGTATCAGAGATGTAAGCAATGAAGAATTTCCAAACGCATCCCCAGTGCAACACTTCTGCGAACCATTTCAGTCAGCTTTCTGACCGCCTGCAAAATGCCACGATTCGACTGTGTCGCGTTACCGCGGCGCCCGCATTATTTTTTCTTATCAGCCTGTCCGCTTGTGTCTGCCATGCGCAGAGCCATGATGTGGTCTGCCGGGAAGGCGTAGGCGATTTCGCGGCGGAGTTCCTGACCGGCGTGAAGGTGCGTGTGGGACCGGTCAGGAATGAGGAACTCGAGGCGAGAGTCTGCGAGGCAGCGCTTAGTTGGGGCGAGCAGAATTTGGCGGTCGCGGACGCAGCTTCGCAGGCGGATATCGACGTCTTCGGCGTGGATTTGGGCATGGGCGCGCCTGTCGTCGCGCTCCAGGTGAAGAAGACCAAGGCCGCGTGCTGCATGGAATATAAAATTTATTCCCTGCGAGCGCCCCCCGTGTTGCTGCGCACGCTTACGGGCGGAGATTTTTTCAGCGCGGCAGACACCGATCTGGACGGACGCATCGAGATCTGGACGGACGATGCCGCGGCGGTGGAAGGCTTGGATAATTTGCGTTTGGGCGATCTGGATTTTGCGCCGCCCATCGTGCTGCGCTTCGTGCGCGGCCGGTTGCTGGACGCAAGCTCCGAATTCCAGCCCTATTACGATCAGAAAATCGCGGACGTGCGCGCCAAACTTATTCCCCAGGACCTGGCCGATTTCAAAAACAGCGACGGCAAGCTGGTCTCCGCTGCATCCATTCCAGCCGTGAGGCTGATTCAGCTGCGGAAGGTGAAACTGAAAGCGTTGGAAATCGTTTGGTCGTACCTTTACAGCGGCCGCGAACAGGAGGCCTGGCGTTCTCTCGCCGAAATGTGGCCCACCGCGGATCTTGATCGCATCCGCGCCGCGCTCTCGAACGCACGCGCTCGCGGGATTCTTTCCCAGGTGGAAGGGATGTCCACGCCGGTCCGGGCCGGCCGCGAAAATCATGCGAAAATTTTCGACGGGACAGTCGTTGTCATCGCGACGCCGGGAGTGACGCCCAAAAACGTCAAGCCCAAGCAGGAAATCACGCCTCCCCGAGCCATCCTCATGGAACGCCCGCCTCCTGTGACTGCCGTTGAGATTGAACTCGCGCAAACGGAGTCGTCATTGAAACTCGTGATTGATTCCGCGGGAAAAGTGCGGTCCGTCGAAGTGGTGGGGGATGTTCAGGCAGTGGACGAGGGGCTGCTGAAGTCCACTTCAAATTGGAAATTCATTCCGGCGTTCAGCGAAGGCCAGGCTGTCGCGAGCCAGATATTTTTGGGCGTCTCGCTGAAGCGGTAAGGTTCCGGGTAGCACAGGCACTCTTGCCTGTGCGATTTTCTGCGCCACAGCTACGGGCAATCCCGCTTGAGTTACGATACTGAAAACCGCACAGGCAAGAGTGCCTGTGCTACTAAATTCGCGCGGTC
>PMOP01000532.1 GCA_003161495.1 Acidobacteriota bacterium
GGCTTCAGCCTGTCGGTTTTCGTTTATTCCTAGAAAAATTGCGCGTGCCAGAATCAAAACCGACAGGCTGAAGCCCGTCCTACTAGACCCACTCCACTCCTAAATTCTTTAGCTTTTCGCGAAGACCGTACATGTCCAGTCCCAGTTCCCCGGCTCGCAAGCGCTCGCGGTTTTTCGCTTCTTTCGCAAGCCGCGCTTCGCACAGGCGAACGACCTCCGGCGCATCCTGGCGCGGAACGACGACGATGCCGTCCACGTCGCCCACGATGACGTCGCCGGGATGAACGAGCGCCCCGGCGCACACGATGTCGATATTCACGTACCCGGCGGTTTCCTTCACGGTTCCCTGCGCGGAAATGGCGCGCGAGAATGCCGGGAACTGCATCGCGGTCAGGTCCGCAACGTCGCGCACGCCCGCGTGGATCACCAGGCCCTGGATTCCATGCGCCTGGCACGAAGTCGCCAGCAATTCGCCGAAAAATCCGTCGGTGGAATCGGAATGCGTCGCCAC
Source organism: Acidobacteriota bacterium (assembly GCA_003161495.1). Lineage (GTDB taxonomy): Bacteria > Acidobacteriota > Terriglobia > Acidiferrales > UBA7541 > Palsa-360. The sequence goes on from PMOP01000532.1 coordinate 512, forward strand.
CACCAGCGCGTCTCCCGGCTTGCACACTTCGATGGCGGCATGAAACATCAGGTTATCGCCGGGATGGCACAGCACGGTCACGGCCGGACTGGCGATCCGCGCGGTCGGATAAATCGGCCGCATATACGGCAGCATCAAGCCCGTGCGGCCCTGCGCTTCGTGCACCGTGGCCGTGCCGAACTCTCCGAGCTTGCGGACCACTTCCGCGTCCGGCCGTTCGATGTTGCGGACGATTCTTGGCTTCATGGGAGGACTCTCCATAGCGTACTTATCACTTATATTACTAATTTATAATTATTGAACGAGCGCGGCCGGGTTCGTCACCGTCATTCGCCGAATGTCATCGACGCTGAATCCGCCGTCCAGCATTTTCTGCGCAAACATGGCAAACCCCTCGGCCACCGGCGGATTGATCGTCTGTCCCAGATCCGTCGATAGCACGCAGCGCTCCGGGCCCACCACGCGAACGGCTTCGAGCACCGCGTCCCACGGAGCTTTTCCCGTGTGCATGGTGGTGAAGCAGTGCTCGATGAACGCGCCCATTTCCGCGAGATGCTTCTGTTCGTCCGCCGTCAGATTTTGCGAGGGAAATTCCGCGTGCGTGACGAGCACTTTTTTCGTTCCCATTTCCCGGGCCGTTTTCACCAGCTCAAAAATTTCGATCCGCCCGAGGTGGCCTGTCGCCAGAATCATGTTGTGCCGGGAGATCAACTCAATGCACCGCCGAGTGACTTCCGTTATTTTGCCCTCGGAATCGAGCACGGTAAGCGGCGGCGGCGCGATTCCCTCCGCCGCGAGTTCCCGCTGAATTTTCGCCCAAAAGGGGAGCTTCACGTTCGGCCCGTCCAGGCGGCCAGCGGTTTCATTCTGCGCGTCCACGGTCGGGAACCACACGATCTTGCAGCCCGAGCGCCCCGCCAGCTCCAGCGCCACGGGATTCAGGCCGCCTACGGAATGATTCAGCGTGATGGCCCCAAAAGCCGCAATTCCCGGCACGGCTTTGGTGACGACCTTGGCGCGTTCAGCCGTTGGAAAATAATGCGACTTGAGGACGAACCCTTTCAGCCCGTGCCCCAGAAATTCCTTCGCCAGGTCCAGATCGTCGACGCGCCGCTCGATGACGTCGGGCGCGACATGGACTTGCAGATCGTATGCGCCCTGGAGGCACTTCCAAGCCGCGTCGGAAACCGGCGTGGCCTTTGCTCCAGCCGCACCCTCACCGGCGCTGGGCGATGTTGCCGTCATATCGTGTTGTCCTTTCGAAATTCGGGAGCCATCCGGAACATGCAGCAGGAACAGAATATACTCCATTGCCGGGGCGGTTGAGTAGCGCGGGCTTCAGCCTGCGGGGTTGGAATTTTGCGCGAGCTAAAATCCACAGGCTGAAGCCTATGCTGTGAAAGACCTTTCAGCGGCGTTTAGTGGCAGCTCTGATTATCCGCAAACACTCCGCTGACAAGCATCGAATTCAGGAACCGGCTGCATTCGGAAATCTTTGCGAGGGCTGGATCGTTCTGCAGGGTGTCGGGACGCACTGTATTGGTGGCATTCAGGGACTCGCGGGTCGTCACGACGTCGTTGGCCCATTTTGAAAGATTGGAATATTCATTCTGGAGAAGTTGCAGCGCATTCGCGTCGGCGGCGGTGGACGCGGCTATCGCAACCTGCGCAACGTCCGCTTCCACACGATCGCGATAGTCCTGCGGCCACGTTCCCACGACCTGTTGGCCATAGATGAGGATCGTGCCGATAGCGCCCCTCCATTCGCGCATCTCCGCCAGTGCGGCGATCGCCTGGCTGGCAAAATCCCTGGACAATCCCGGCGGCGGCGCAGGCGGAAGCGGCGCGAGTCCCGTGGCGCTCGGCGCCGTGCTCGATCCCGGCGCGGGGAAAGTAAGCACAATTTGATTGGGCTCGAGCGTGACCGAACCATTCGTGAACTGCGCGACGGTTTCCACGTCGACATACGCGTGGCCGCCCATCTGCACGACCATTCCCGCGGATTTTCCGTTCACGATCAATGCACGGTCGGGCACGTCCTGCGCGAACAGGAGACCCGCAAATAACAAAATAAATCCAAGCGAGATGAAGTAGGAGACTCCACTGCGATTTCTCATGATGACCCCGCTTCCACGCAAATCGGCGCGGCTGAGTGCCGCTACTTTAATAGGTTACAGCGATTGTGGCCGTGCTTCTAGTGGCAGTTCTACGGGCGGGTCACGGCGTGTAGGGTGCACCGCCACTCCTGGCTTTGCGGGCTTGGGCTGGCGATCTTGCGAGTGGGCTTCTGTTTGTGAAGCGTACAAAACCGCACAGGCAAGAGTGCCTGTGCTACTTAGCGGGAAATAGCTTCGAGCGCCAGGCCGCGCGTGCGCGGGCCGAAGATGCCTATGGAGAGTACTACTGCGAGCATGGAAACTGCGATGAACGCGAAGACACCGGCTACGCCGAAATCGCGCAGAAAAAAGCCGATCAGAAAACTGCTGAAGATTGCGCTCAACCGGCTCCAGGAATAAACGAAGCCGACGGCTTGGGCGCGGACTCGCGTGGGAAAAAGCTCCGACTGGTAGGCGTGGAACGCGAAGGACATGCAATTATTCGAGCACGTCAGCATCACGCCGCAGGCCACCAGCCACGCGGGATTGCGCAGCTCCGCAAAAAGCAGGCCGAACACGGCGATGCAAATTGCGCTCGCGACAATTTGCCATTTCCGTTCCGTGCGGTCCGCGATGCTCATCGCCAGCAACGGCCCGATGGGCGCCGAAAGGGCGATGAGAAATGCATATTGCAGGCTGAGCGTCGTGGTGATGCCCGCGGAAATCATGAGCGTGGGCACCCAGGAAGAAAAACCGTAATACCCGACGGTTTGAAAAAATTGGAAGACCGTGAGCATCAAGGTGCGGCCGAGATAGGGCGCGCGAAAAATATCGGCGAAGTTTCCCTTGGCCTCTTCGATTGCAATGGGAACGGGTACGGGCAGCGGCGCGCCCAATTCGGATTCGACTTGCGCTTCGAGCGCCGCGACAACTCGCTCGGCCTCGTCCAGTTTTCCGTGCGCGATCAGCCAGCGCGGACTTTCCGGAATGCTTTTCCTGATGAACCAAACAAAAATCGCGCCGGCGGCGCCGATCAGGACGACCCACCGCCAGCCGTCGAGCCCCAGAGGATGGCGAGGCACGAGCAGCCAGGCGGCCAGCGCAACGATTGGAATCGTGAGGAACTCCACGGTTGCGTTGAAGGCAAAGGCGCGCCCGCGAAGTTCCTTCGGCACAAGTTCCGCAATGTAGGTGTCGATGGTCACGAGTTCCACGCCGATGCCGATCCCGGCGATGATCCGCCAAATCAGAATGTGCGGCGCGGTATTTTGAAATGCCATGACGACGCTCGCGGCGGAATACCACAGCAGCGAGCCGGTGAAAATTACGCGGCGTCCCGATTTGTCTGCCGTGAAACTGAAGAGGGAAGTGCCGATGAAAAGTCCCGC
>PMOP01000021.1:0-4946 GCA_003161495.1 Acidobacteriota bacterium
CATGTTCACCACGGCAGCGCCAATGCCCGCGCCAAAGTAGTTCTTTCTCCGCGCAAAGAATTAGGTCCTGGAGAACACGCACTCGCTCAACTTAGGTTTGACGCGAACGTGTTTGGTTTTGCCGGGGACCGCTTTGTGCTCCGCGATTCAGCCGGACAGAGCACGTTGGCTGGAGGTGTAGTGCTCGACCCCGACGCGGGGCGAAAGTTGTTCCGGAGCGAAGCGCGGCTCAGTTTTCTCCGCCGCCGCGCCGAATCACCCAGCGAGGTGACGTCGTTTGTTGCTTCCCAAATCGCGCGCGACCAGGCTGTCAGGCGGTCGCAATTGTTGTTGAAGTCGAATTTCAGCGCTGCCGACATTTCCAATGCTATTTCGCGGATAGCCGAAGGAGGGAATCTTGTGCTCGTGGCGGATTTTGCTGTTGACGCGGGCAGCTGGAAGATGTCGCGCCAGCGTGCAGCAGATGCCATCGACGCGAACCATCGCGCTCACCCCGAACACTCAGGCTTGTCCCTCTCGGACCTGCGAACAAATCTCGAAGCTGGTCTTCCATTCTCCGAACTCTTTGAATTCCTCGTCAGCGACTTATGCAGGAGTGAATTCGTCAAAGTTGGAAACACAATTCGCCGAGTGACACATCAGCGAGCGTTGCCGCCACCGCTCATGGCCGCAGCCGCGAAGCTACGCACCACGCTGGCTGCCAAACCGTTTGATCCGCCTTCGCGGAAGCAGCTCGAGCCTGATTCCGCTTCACACCAGGCCCTGCGGTTCTTGATCGAGACCGGCGAGGCGGTAGAGATCAACGCGGAAGTGGTGCTGGCCTCGGACAGTTTAAAGCGCATGACCAACTTGATAAGCCAATTCATTCGGAACAAGGGAGCTGCCACGGTTAGTCAGCTTCGGCAAGAACTCGGCTGCAGTCGACGGGTCATTGTCCCGCTACTTGAGCAACTCGACCGAGACGGCGTTACGCAGCGAAACGGTGACATTCGCAAACTTCGCGCCAAGTAAATTGCGGCAGACGGTCTGCCGGCGGAAGGTTTGCTAGAAATTTAGAGAGGATAATTTCACAGGCATGAAAATCTATTTTGGCTTCACCGTAGCCGGTGACCGCTCAGCAGTGACCGTAGCTCGGAAAATTGTGGACATCCTTGTGGAAATGCACCATGAAGTGCTAACTCGACATTTGGTCGAGGACAACGCGTGGGAGGTGGACCGCCGGATGACGCCCAAAGAAGTGTTCCTGCGGGACATGAAGTGGCTTGAACAATGCGACATGTTCATTGCCGAGGTTTCCGGTTCCTCGTTTGGCTTGGGCTTCGAGACCGGGTACCTTCTGGGGGCAACCACGAAGAAGGTAGTCTTATTCTATCGGCGAGACGTCGAAGCCAAAATATCTCTCCTAATCACGGGCATCACCCACCCGAATTGCAGGCTTGTACCGTATTCGAGCCCTGACGAGGTAGAAATTTGGATCACAAACAACTTGTTCCAATGGGAGTCCTAGTCAATCATCGGTCAATAAGAAGTTTGCTCTTCGTCAGGAGTTGGCTCTTGTTGTCTTCGTCATTTGAAAAATCTCGCGTCGATGAAAATGAATTTGACACGGTAGAGGTCTGCGGTTCGAGTCCGCACGGGCCTACCATTCTTTTCATTACGTTAGAGAGTCTTCTTAGGAATCCGGCAAAAACTTCACCTTTAATTCTTCACCTGTAAATTGGGAAAACGCCACATCATTCAGGCATCCGGTAAGCACGTAGCCTTGTCCCAAACTGCTATTCTAACTGACGTCCTGCCGCTTCCACCGTCCTCCAAAAATTCTGTCACACATTTGTCACACATTTAGGGTAGGATCCCGCCGTTGAGGGTTGCGGAAGGTTGTAGAGCGTTGTAAGGCAAACCTCGCTAAGTGGTTGGGAAAAAGCAATTTTGACAGTTTGACTGTAGTTTTTTGGTTTCTTCTAGACGAATACAGGCCTCCCAGCCAAACTAGCAAAAGCCCTCATAGATCGCTAAAACTCACCAACTCTTACCAGTACTGTTGCCTGTCCCTCGCCAAAATCTCATCCGCGCCGAATGTGGCGCGATACTCTCCTTTCGCAACAGCGTGAAGAGTCTGAACTTGATCAAGAATTGTTTTGAGGAACACGAAGTTCTCTCGGTGAGGGCATCAGTGTGCGCGCACGCAAAGCGTATATATATTAAGGATGTGCAGAAAGTTGGGCCGGATCACGCCGCGCGGTCGTAGCGGTGATGCAGACCGCCGAGTCGCGCACGAGCAGTCGTGCGACCGGAGGCCAGCGAACGAATTCTTCCCGACGGTGTTTCCTTTCTCAGTACGAGACAAGGGAACAATTTAGCAACATTTGACAACAATTGAGAAGTGGAGCGGTCGGTAACGCCTTGGATCAGCGAGGCTTAGAATTTAGGGATGCAATTTCGATCCCCACCGCCCCTACCAATCTCACGCTGCGAAAGAACTTACCGCCTCGCTAATAAGCATGGCCCGACTCATCCCGCTGAACACAGATTCAATCATATTGAGAAACTGCGAGCCGACAGGTAGTTCAAACCGGCCTCTCCGGAAGGTTGCCGAGACACGCCAACTCGTGAAATGGAAATGTTTTCTCGACGCGGCGCAACATCACGTCCCTTCGCCTCGGCCACGATTATTGCGCGTCACCGATCTTACGGGAGCAGAGGTAAGCGGCTATGGTGATCATATCGTCAATCGTCAATTTTTCTACCACGGGTTTCATCATGTCCGCCCATGTCCCTGTGCGCGCCCCATTTTGCATGTCGAAAAGCTGGCGCACGACGTAGCCAGGAAGGCGTCCCGCGATTCCCGGAATGCGGCCGAGGCCCAGCAAGTCCGGGCCGTGGCAATAGATGCAGGCAATGGTCCTGCCATCACCGTCGTCCATCACCAACCGTTCCCCCTTCTTGATGCTACCCACCGGGACGTAGACAACGGCGTTGGAACGCGGGTTTTTATAAATGAACGCTTCCGGAGTCTCTGGCATTTCAATGAGGCGGTTCCCGAGCGGCTCTGTCTCATTCCCTGGCAGGGGGAAGTACAAACCGGCGGCGACGAGACGTGTCTTGGGAACCGTTTTGCTTTCGATGACCTCGATCCTGGATATTAATGGAATGGCCCCATAATATTTGGCGGATTCTTTTATCTCATCGTCGGTCATTGCCTTGGCGTACTTAATCATATTGGGCGTGTTGGATTTTCTGGGATCCGCGCTCTTTCTCAATCCAGTTCTGAAATCCTCCATTGTCTGCACGAAATAATCGTAAGGGAGGGCCTCAATCGTGGCGTTTGCGGGGTCGCCTTTCCCGTTTGTATAATGGCAGGCAGGGCACGCCAGTACGTCCGGTTTCCGTCCCTGCGCCACGATCTCCGGCATTTTGGGATGGTCATCGGGATACCAATCGAGAATGCCCTGATTGCGCATCTGCGTCAGCGTAAGGCTTACGGGGCTACCGGGGAGACTGATTGCTCTACCGTCATCTACAGCAAGTTTGTCCGTTGGTGTGGGTATGGGCTCATCCGATGGGGGTGAGCCCAAAGGGGTCTTAAGGCCGTACGCCCAGGGCGGCGGTACCCGATTAGTTTTTCCTTGTTGCGGGGGAATTGCGAAACTGGCGGGAGCCAGAAATAAGGCCAGCGCCAATCGCCAGACGCGAATCCTCATGAGAGCCTCGTAGGCCATTGCAGGTTACAAATGAATATTATTTTTGTTACGGGATAGAGCGACGCCATCTCGCTAGTCTGGTTTAATTTCATGTTATCCGGAATTTCCGATTTGTACTTTCAGCTCGCGCATCGTAATACTCCTTCTACCCTCGACGCAAGAAATCTGTGATTGAAGCAAACTGCCAGCGAGGCTGAGGCGTTCCGAAGGCTCGTTTGTGCAATCTGACGAACCCTGCTTGTTGATTGGTAAATAAGTCTTTATTGCACCGACCAGCTATGTGGGATTGAGATTGGAATTCGATACCACTCGCCGGGCCTCCCGCGAGATCGAGAACTACTTAATTTGAAAAAACAGTGATATTTTGTATCCCCTCGAACAGGGATTACCAGGAGGCCGCATGGCGAAGTCCGTGAAAGCAATGCCGTTTATTATTCCGCTTGTCCTGGCCGCTCTCTTTGCGTCCACAGGCAATGCTCAACAGCAGAAGCCGACGAAGGCCGTGCAACTCATGGGCCTGGTCGGAGTGAAAAACAATACAAAGGGAAATCTTGCCGTGGAGGATGGAAATCTTCGATTCAGCTATTCCAAGATCACCTCTGACCTGGCCGCAACTTCCGTACAAGATGTGGTCACCGGTAGTGACAGTCAGCGTGTAATTCGCGGAACTTTGGGAACGCTGAGCATGTTTGGTCCTTACGGGTCAGATCGATTCATGAGTTTGTTCCGCACCAAACTGGATACTCTTACGATTCAATACCGGGACGCGGATGGAGGGCTTCACGGCGTAATCTTTACCTCGCCCGTCGGCACGGCGGAGATTACTAAGGGCGAACTGCTTCGCATGGGCGCGCATACCAGCATTCCGACGCTCGGAAGTCCTGCGCCGGATAAGCCTGAACACGCGAATAACAAGGAGCAGCCCGAGGCAGCGCAAGAAGGGAAGCCGGCGAAAATCAATGCGACCTCGATCTCCGTTATGATGATCCAGTCGGACGAGATCAAATTGCCCGCGGAATTTCAGGTCTCGCTTTATGAAAATCTGATTCAACAACTGCAAAAGAGGGGCGGCTTTCAACACGTCTATCGCGAAGGCGATCGAAATTCTGACGGCGCTGAAAATCTAATTGTTCTCCACAGCAGCGTGCGAGGTTTCAAGCAAGGCAGCGAAATGGCGCGCCAGGTAACCACGGTCACTGGGGCGACCTCAATCCATGTTCACTGCGAATTCACCGACAAAAGCGG
>PMOP01000021.1:5034-5193 GCA_003161495.1 Acidobacteriota bacterium
TCCTATCGATTTGCGCAGGTAGGCGCCAGCTTATACTCTAGTCTCCGTGAAGCCGCCATGCGATGAAGCGGTAATAAGGTCAGAGAAGTCACATGTTCCGCGCGCACCCGGCGCGGGACGATGGATCCTGACCGCGACAATTCTCGGTTCCAGCATGGC
>PMOP01000305.1 GCA_003161495.1 Acidobacteriota bacterium
TTGCTGATCGGTTCCTCGCATGCACATTGGACGCGTTCTGCGCTGCTTCGTTACAAAATTTCTGAGTTTTTCAGCATCCTGCTAGAGCAAAGCCCAAAGAAGAGTGCGGGTTCTGGCGGCCAAGTCCCGAGAAACGGCGTTACCGCTAACCCGGGATTTGGCAAATCCCACATGACGAGAATGGGACTTCCCAGGACTTTGGAACGGTTGCTCAATTCCTTTCTTTGGCCCCGGTCTACATATCGACTTATCAACGCCCGTTTCCGCGACGCCCGCAGCAATGATTGACGGACAAAGCGAAGAGTGCCAGAATCTCGTCCAAACGGGGAGGTAGGCATGCGAAATAAGTTGATGGCGTGTTTCAAGGCGGCGACCGTTTTCTCAGTTCTATCTGTTGCCACTTTCGCACATCATGGTGGTGCGGCCTACGATACGTCAAAAATGACGACGGTGACCGGGACGGTCACGAATTTTGAATTTGCCAATCCTCACGTCATCATCTCCATGGATGTCAAGGATCCCTCTACAGGAAAAATCGAGAAATGGCAGGGCGAACTCACCAGCCCCAACCATCTTGCTCGGGTGGGATGGACTAAGAGCACCTTCAAACCGGGCGATGAAGTCACCATGAGTGGTGCGGCACTAAAGGACGGCGGGTCCGCAATGGCGATTCGCAAGATTATGAAGAATGGCGAGCAAGTCTCGACGGGCGGTGGCGACAACTGAAACATTCTAGTTGAAGGCGTATGAGCAAAGCCATCGAGCGCGAAGCAGCCATACAAGAAGCAGCTGCCGGAGACCGGCCTTCTTATCCCATCTGAGAAACGGGATTCTCGGTAACGGGAAATCTGCACGGCCCCACCTTCCAAGAAGGCAACTTATCAGGCACTGAGCCGAGCGACCCTCTGCTTTTCTGTTAGACTTGCTAAGTGATATGCGTACCTTAAGGAAATTTTTCTATTGAGCGTTACCGACGATCTTGACGAACTCGTCGTTTGACCCGACCCGCTGCCCCACGATCGAGACATGCTGTGCAACATCGAGCTCCAGCTTCTTCATATTTAGATACAAGGTTCGCATGCCAGCAGTTGGAGGAGTTGGCTTCGCACTCGGTTCAGGTGGCACGTAGAGATCCGCGTTTATAAGGATCTTCTCTTTCGGGAGATATCCTAGCGGCCTGCCTGCTCATAATGCTTCTCTGGGGAATTTGGATTCACCGTTAGGCGTCTGGCCAAGTTGAAAGCATTACGATAAATGACGGAACCAATGCCCTTTTGAAATTGAAGGTCTCGCCAAGTCCTGAGAAGTCCTGCTTATCGTCATCTGGGATTTTGGGTGGTATCCGGTTCGGGCTATATTCCGAAAACGCAGATGAGTCAAAATGACTACTTTCGCCGCGCCTCTTACTTTACTTTGAATTTCTCAATCGCTGCTCCAGCCCCGAGTATGGCGAAGAACGGGAAGAACCAATAGCCCGAACCTAGTAATTGTGCGGCCTCTTCAATAGTCCCGTAGGTTGTATTGGTCCACGGTAGAGGCACAGTCCAGCCCTTTTCTTGTTCCGGTGCACGCGGACGCTTCACGGAATAGTAGCCAATTAGCCCGAACGACCAAACAAGTATAGCCAAACAACCTATGCTGCCAATTGCTCTTAGAACAATGGACAATATTTGCCACGGTTTACGGTTAAGGAAACGCATGACGCAATCTTATGCCAGTCCTAGTTTCTTGAAGCTGTTGAAAGCCACTCTGTTCGCATTTAGTTAGCTGCGCGTTGGAGGTAGTTCGTTGAGTCTTGCTCACAAGTACGAAGCCAAGTCCTGGTGAGTCCGCTTCTCGTCATGTGGGATTTGCCTGATTCCCATTTAGCGGTAACCCCGTTTCGCAGGACTTGGCTCATATCGTTGCCGTTGCTGCCACGGCACCTCATTTAAAACCATGCCATTTGTGCCGCACATATTACCGGTAGAATCGTAATATTGAGATAAAGCGGTCAAATCTTTCTTGTTCATTCTCGAAGGCTTCGGAGAACACCTACCTCTGTAGGTAAACCGAAAGAACGATCGAATGCAGAAGAAACTCCTATGGATTACATCATTGAGACTCTCGAATCGTCTTGCAGGGATCGCATGAAGAGAACGTTGATATCAATTACCACGATCATGACGATGGCTGTTTTGACAGGTTGTGGGCCCTCGAAGGCATGGAATGGTCAGTGGGACCTAGACGATGCAAAAAGCTCTTATGCGGGCCCCAGATTCGTAATTTCAGTGATTGGAGCGGGGATGTACCAGTTTGATGCTGGAACATTAATCTACAGTTTCGCTTGCGATGGAAAGAAGTACCCTACCACTCCAAATCGGTTCATATCGTGCACCCAGAAGGACCCTTCAGTAATCGACTCAATCTCAACAGTAGATGGTTCTGTGGTGGAGACGGACCATTGGAAGCTATCAACTGACGGAACATTGTTGACTATTACAACTACCTCGGCCACACCGCCTGGGAGCGCCATGAGATCTACCGAGAAAGGGTTTGCTCGTATAGGGAAATCTATTGGTTTCGCAGGGGCCTGGAAGCCATTTGGAAATCGTCATCGAACCCTGGTGCTAGCACTCAGAGGTGATACTTTACATTTTGCTCATGTTGAGACCGGAGACTACGCTGATATTCGTGTGGACGGATCTGATGCGCCGCTTCTAGGTGAGTCAGGTCCACTCGGATCTACCATCGCACTAAAGCCTAGCGGTTCACATGAGTTCCTTACCCAACAGAAGGTTCAAGGCCGTCTTGTAAATGAAGGATCTCTGAAGCTCGCAGGTGACGGTCAGACTCTGATCGAAGAAGAATGGGTGCCTGGCAGCAATCAGAAATCCAAGCTGGTATATGAGAGACATCCGTGAGACCTGGATCGTGTTCGGTTGGGCCATGCTTGCACGGTAATCATGGGATTTCGAGGGGGCCGAGTAACCTGTCCGGTGTCCGTATCGCTCAATTCGGATCGAAGGAGAATCAACTCTTGTCATACTTCTAGCTTCGACCCAATTCCAAAGTGAAGCTCATCGTTTCCAAGTCCCGTGAAGTCCGCTTCTCGGACTGTGGCTTTGGGCACCTCGCGGGCCAGATTTAGGGTTCAAATCTAGTTTACTGACTCTCGAGGCTTGCAAAGAATCAGCACCAAACCAATTGCAAGAAGCAAGATCGGAGCAAGTAAGAAAACCTTGTCCCAACTGTAGGCGGAAATGAGGGCACTTTTATAAAGAGACAGCAGCACCTCAAGGATAACCGCAAGAGCGAGCAAGAGACCGAAGCCAAGACCAGTGAGCAGAAATCCCACCTCTCTCTTGGTCATACTCTTCTCCCATCTTTTGCAGCACATTTGCCGAGTAGGCGTAGAAGGGTCACACGTGGTTAGACACCGACTGGGCCACGAGGTGCCAAGTCCTGGTAAGTCCGCTTATCGTCATGTGGGAATCAAGGGTGGCGCCAGGTCAATCATCTCCTTCTATCCTCTATCTGCGCCTCAATCAGTTTTGGACGCCCTCGACGGCCGCAATTCTCCCTGTTCCCTCATCCGCTGCGTCTGCTCCCGCGCTCGGCTGAGTCGCGCGAAGTTGGGATCGCCAGATCTCCTTTGTTCTCGGTACATTTCGCTCGGATCTGTTTGGAATTTCCGAACGAGTTTCTGAACCCAAGTGTGGCTAATTCCAAGACTCCTTGCCCAAGCACGACCGGAGGGCCTTGTGCCGCGGCAGGTGAGCCAAAGGAAGACGAATCGCTGGATCATGCGCGACTCGTCGTTACTGCGCAAGGGTCGGGGCGAACGCCACTTTGCCCGCGCCTTCTCAAGGTTTCTCATTGACGATTCATGTCTGGGCATGCGCTCCCCCCTCCCCCTAGGTTTAGCGGAGTTGCCACACTTTGTCGACTTTCCGTTATGCGACTTTAAAGGACTTAGCAGAATCGCCGGAAATCGGTGGCAAATTATTTCTCTGATTTTTCGCGCTACCTCGCAAGCACTTTTCCAGGAGCTCTGGTGTGATGACCCTGGGGCATCTGGTGTCATACTTGGCGCATTGATCCCAGATACGCCGCACCCAATCAATGTACGTTTCGCCTTCTTGGCGTGGGGTCTCCCACACTATTTCTGCAAAGGCCTTTCGTACCTTTAGACCAACCCGCAAGCACTGCTGCAAGAGCTCCTGTGCTCCCGGAAATCCCTGTTTGGCCAAGATCTTCGCCATCTTGACCTGTGCCGGATGCAGCGGGCCTCGGCCGGCGTCTTCCTTGAGTCTTGCCAGTTCGTCGAGAAAGAGGGAACCTACCTCGGCGCGCATTGCGGCTATGGTGCAAGCGTGGCGTCGTTGTTCTTCACATTGAGTCATGGGCCGGTCTTCAACAAGCGCGCGAGCGAGAATCTGATCTGACTCCTCAATCGCCTTGCGGTAACGCTCCTTGTATCGCCACTTCTCCAATCCATCGAGGTAGTGCTTTAACAGTTGGTGAGAAGTGCCGAGCCCACGAGCCAGCGCCCTCAGCGACGGCCGCAACGATTCTGGAGTCTGCTCCCATGTTATGAGCCTCCGGCGGAACTCTGCCGCGCGGGATTCCTGTGTGGGCTTCCGGCCTCTCACTTGTGTCCTCCAGAAAGCAAATTCTCGACAATGTAAAGCCCCGCGTCACCAGATTTAGTCTTATTTAAGACTTTCCGTACTCTGGAACCCGCATAAACATTGGCGATTTGAAGCTCGATTTCCTAGGTTAGAACAATCTGCCTCCGACAGTTAACGCGATTTCCGTTTGCTTCTTGCGGGTAGTGCAAAAACGGAGTGGTTGCCCAAGTTGCCCATTTAATGTACTCTCCAAAATGGCTAAGTGGTTGCAGCACCGTGCCTTATTGGATTTTGTACATCGTTCGCAACGATGAGGCCGGGGGTTCGATCCCCCCGCCGTCCACCATTTCTTTTTCCCTTTGTGCAACTTGGACTGCCTTTCGAAATTGCTTCTTCACAACATACTCTCGAAGCTCGTCCAGTAGCGGCTGGCAATGATCAACCAGCCCCTCCGCGCTTTTTATTTTGAGATCCGGCCGAATCTTTGGAAGGCCCTGGACGGGTCGAACGAGGAAGGGAGTAACCAGAACGGCGCAAATCATCTTCCTACAACCACTGCGATCTGAATGCCCAAGTATAATTTGGGTAATATGTCTTCTCAAAACCGCCTTACTCCCGATCGCATGGTCCTGGTCGGCGCATTCCTGGCGACGCTCGCCTATATCCAGGACGTGAGGTACGACTTCATTCTGGATGATGTCCCGTTGATCTTATTGAACGAGCGTATTCAGTCCTGGCGGAATTGGAAGTCGCTATTCGTGACCGATTTATTCGAGGTAAAGCACGCCCAGGGGACCATGGAATTGGGAGGAGTACTCTATCGGCCCATATACAGGCTGTGGGAAATGGGGAACGCGCAGCTGTTCGGATTGATACTTCCGTGGTGGCATATCACATCGATATTGCTCCATCTGTGCGCGACCTTCCTGGTATACCAGATTGGCATCAAGCTCCTGAAGGAGCGCTGGACCGCCGCAGTCGCGGCGCTGCTCTTCGCGTTCCATCCTATCCACGCCGAATCCGTAGCGTATGTCACCGCTTCCACGGATCTTTTGGTTACGGTGTTCGCGCTGATTTCGTTTCTAGCCTATTTCCGGTTTCGTGAGGAGGGCGGCTCCTCTGCCTATTTTTTCGTTTCCATCCTGATGGCGGCCCTGGCCATGCTTTCAAAGGAAACATCCGCCATGTTTCCGTGGTTGCTGGTCGCCTACGAGGCGCTGCGGGAAAACACCGAAAGTACAGCCAAAGGCCTGAAGAAATTTGTGTGGACCGCGCCTTATTTCGCAATTGTGGGCATTTACGTAATCGTGCGGTCGATATTATTTGGATTCAGTAGTGGATCAGCACCAAGCGGAAACCGTCTGACAGCGCTTCTGGACATCCCTCTTGTCCTGATCGTGTATCTCCGCAATCTCCTCTGGCCGTTTCGTTTGAGTTTCTTTTATCCGGCTGAGTGGGTCTCAAGATGGACACTTTTACGGGGCATTGTGATTGCGGCAATGGTGGTGGCCGCCGGCTATCTTTGGACCCGATATCGTGATCGGTATAGTTTGAAATTGCTGCTGCTGTGGTCGGCGATACTCTCGATCCCGGCGGCGCTGGTCGTTTTCACGTTCGTGCCCGAAAACTGGGTTCATGATCGGCACATGTACTTCGTGTCGGTTCCAGTATGTCTGATCGTTGCGAAGCTGCTGACGCATCGCAAATGGCCCGTAAAGGCATCCATCGCCCTTTCTGCGACGGTCCTGGCAGCTTTTCTGATCAGCCTGGCTGTCCAGCTTCCCAGGTTCAGCGACAACGAAACAATTTATGCCAGTGCACTGAATGTAGCTCCCAGCAGCCTCCTCGCACGTGGTTACTATGCGCAGGCGCTTTGGGATTACGGACATCGCGAGGAGAGTCTTCGCGAGTTCACAATGCTGACGGAAATGGCTCCGCACTCCCCCGAAATTCACGAAAGTTATGGAACCGCGCTTCTCCAACTCGGCCGCGAGAACGAAGCCATGACGGAATTCACCGCGGCCCTGCAATGGACGCCAAAACCCACGCAGTTTCGCGCATTAGTATTGTCCGAAGTGGCTCAAATCGAGCTGAATCGTTCAGAATTTCCGCAGGCCGCGGATCACATGCGCGAGGCCGTGCAGATCGAACCGCAAACCCTGAACTATCATTCCCTGCTCGCTCAAGCACTTGCGCACGAGGGCCGCACCGAAGAGGCAGACGAAGAAACGAAGCTGGAGGTAAGCCTCCGCCAGCGATACGCTCAGGACCATCGCCATTCTTCGGATTAAGATTCGGATTTATTCATCTCGTTAGCAACGTTGACGTCGGGGGTTCGAATCCCCTGCGTCCACCGAACTTCTCTGGCATACTATGAATCACGTGAACCGAATACGCCGTTCCGTTACGGCATGCTTTTCCAAATGAGAATAACTTTGCATTCACGCCCCGCTCTGCGCGGGTTTTCCATATTTGCTTTCGTGGCTCTCTCACTGCTTTCAGGGTGCGGAAAGTCGCGTAATTTGTATGCGCAGAAAGAACCGGACAAGCCCCATTCGGTAACCCTCAATTGGACCGCCAGCGTTTCTCGTGTTGCCGGCTACAACGTGTACCGCGCATCGCCGCCCTACGGTCCAGTGAAGCTGACACCTAGAATTGTTTCCGGCACCCAATACATCGACAAGGCAGTCGAAGCGGGCCGCACGTATACCTATTCCGTCACGTCCGTCGATTTCAAGGGTGCGGAAAGCGCCCCGTCTGGAATTTTTACGGTCACGATTCCAACCGCTGCAACGCCTCCCGCAAAGCAATGATTTTTCGCCTCAAAAAAGTGTAGCGCCCACGCAACTTTCCTTCATGTATCTGCCCGGAACGAGCGGGGACACGGTAAAATAGAAAGATGCCTGTACGCCTGATTGCGCTCGATATTGACGGGACGCTGCTGGACGAGAATTCGCGCCTGCCCGAGATCAACCGTAACGCCGTGGCCGAAGCCGCCGCGCGCGGAATCGAGATCGCCCTCGTTACGGGACGCCGCTACGATTTCGCGACGCCGGTTGCGCGGCAGTTCCCTTGCCCGCTCACCATGATTGTCAACAACGGCGCGCTGGTTAAATCCAGCGACGGCGAAACTCAACTCGTCCATCTGCTGCCTCGCCGCATCGCCGCGCGCGTGCTCGACGAAGCCGGCGGCTTTCGCGAGCTCGCCTCCGTGTGCTTCAACCGGCCCCGCGAAAATCAGGTCATCTATGAACACATTGATTGGGAAGACCCGCTGCGCGGCGGATACTTCGAACGCAACCGCGAGTACCTTGCGGAAATTTCTCCGCTGCAGGATTGCCTGACGGATGATCCCATCCAGGTCATGTTTACGGGCTACGCGAACCAGGTGCGCGAGGCGGAATCGTTTCTCTCGCAGTTGCCATTCGCTCCGGAATTTTCACTAGCGATGACTGTCTATGACAAGCGCGACTTCGGCCTCGTGGACGTCATTGCCGCGGGATGTTCAAAAGGCGCGACGCTGGCCGAGTGGGTCCGCCGCCGCGGCTGGTCGCGCGAGGACGTCATGGCCATCGGAGACAACCTGAATGACATGGAGATGCTCCAATTTGCGGGGCTTCCCGTGGTCATGGGAAACAGCGTGCCGGAGTTGAAATCGCTGGGCTGGCGTGAGACTCTGAGCAACGAGCAAGGCGGCGTTGCCGCAGCCATCGAATTGTACGCCTTTGGGGATGCGTAATCGGAGTCACGCAAACAGAGTTGTTTGCTTGCTTGGTGTTGTGTAATTAGAGCCGTGTCATTAGAGCCGTGCGATTGGAGCCGCGTGAAGTGAATCGGTTCTCACATTTCGGGAAAAGTCTTTTCGGCGCGATCGTCATGCTGTTCGTGGCGCTCGCGGTTCTTGCTCCCTGCGCGCGCGCCGATTACATCGTGCTGCAAACCGGGCAGCGCATTCACGTGACCGGATACGAACGCGTCGGAGACACTCTGCGCCTGACAATGGCCGGCGGCACTCTGGAAATTCCCGCCGGCGCGATCGTGCGCGTCGATCCCGAAGATGTTTTCCTCCCCGTCAAAGTGAAATTGCTCGATGTTCCCTACGCCGATTTCATCGCCGACTCCGCGCGAGTCCACGGCGTGGCGCCCGAACTCGTGGCCAGCGTCATTGCCGTCGAATCCAACTTCAATCCGAACGCCGTCTCCTGGCGATCCGCCCGCGGCCTGATGCAGCTCATGCCGCAAACCGCCGCGCGATTCGGCGTAACAAAAATTTTCGATCCACAGCAAAACATCGAAGCCGGCACGAGATACCTGAAAGAATTGCTGCTGCGTTACAACGGCGATCTCGCGCTCACCCTGGCCGCCTACAACGCCGGCCCCGACCGCGTCGAACAATACCGCTCCGTTCCTCCCTACCGCGAAACGCGCGACTACGTCCGCCGCGTGACCGAAAAATTCCGCACCACCTACCGCGCGTCCATCCAACCCCTCGATTTGCATTAAATAAATTGGAATTGTGCGCTGCGGAATCTGCACGACCGTAGCGAAGTCTTTGTAGCACAGCCAATCTTGGCTGTGCGGTTTTGTAAGCTGCGCGCGGAGGCATCTCCGTGTAATTGCGATCACGAAACCCGCACAGGCAAGAGTGCCTGTGCTACTCACTGGGCGGGCGACACGGGAGGCGGCACGTTAATGGTTGGCGGCTGTTGGTTCTGCTGCGGTTGCTGGTTCATCTGAAACGGCTGGCCGTTCGTGCCGCTCGGGTTGAGGCCGTTGGGAGCGGAAGACGGAATTCCGTTCGGGCTCACCGGGGCTTGCCCTGGAATCGCATTTTGTGATGCCGGATTCCAGATGAATTCCCACTGCTGGTAGGTGTCGCCTCCCAAATAAACCCGCAGCGAAGATTTTTTAATTTTGCTTCCCACTCCGATGATGTTTCCGCCCATGACGGCGCCTTCGAGCGGCTGCGGCTGCGATTCGAGCGGGTTCGCAGAGTTGGCGTTATTCGTTTGCTGCCCCGGCTGGCCAATGCCGGGAGTCTGATTCGTTCCCGGCGCCTGATTCGTGCCGTTCGCCGCGCCTGGCGCCGAGAGAGGTTGCAATCCCGCGCCTCCGGTCAACGCTCCAAGCCCGGTTGAGGAAAGCGCATTCTGCAGCAAACTCGTCTGATGCAGGCTGCCAATCAATTGACCGTTCGGCCCCACATAGATAAAACGCCAGGAGCCGTCATCTTTATTCATCGGATCGGTGTAGGCCTGGCGAAGGAATCGGACGCCGTTGGTCTGCCGGGTAAGGTCCTCGACCTTGGTTGGGTACTTTCCGAATTTTTTGTAATAGAGGCCGATCGCGCGTTCATACTGCTCGCCGCGCCACACCATCTCCGATTCTTTTTCTCGCCGGCCTTCGGTGAGGACGCTTGGAGCGGCAGCGGAGGCGGCAATGATGATGGTCGCCACCATAAAAACGACGAACAGAAGGGCATATCCCGCCTGTTTGCTCCGTGGCTTTATGGGTTGAGCACTGTCCATCGAAATTACCCAGCCGGGCTGGGTTCCTCCAGAGTCAGCGTGGCGCGGCGGCCCGTGGCCACCTCTTCCACATCGGCTGTCGTGTTCGTCAAGCGGATCACCCGGAACCGGCCCATGAAGGTGTCCCCTTCACCGGCAATAATGATGTCGTCGCTGCTGCTCGCCGCAAAGAACGCCCGCCGGTGGCTCCCGCCATAATCGCTGACGTAGCCGAAGTATTTCGCGTCCACCGTAAGGGGCGGCGGACCGGAAGGAGCCGGCGGAAGAACATTTACAGGTTGCGCCGGACGAGGGGGCTCCGCGGGCGGAGGCAGCGTCGCGCTGAAAATGCTGCGATGCACGCCCTTGTATTCCAGCGCCAGGAAGCGTTTCAAAATATCCAGTCGCAACGCGGGATTATCGACGCCGAGCGGCGCAAATTTCGTATCCACAGAAAAGACAGCCTTGGGAGTCTCCGCATCGGCGGCATACCTGGTCCGATAAACATTGAACGCGACGGCGGCAAGGACGCCGAGCAGCACCACGAGCACGATGAATTGATTTCGGCGGGTCATGTCATGTGGTCCGGAAATAGGTCCTCAGCTGCACATTCAGGCGAAGTTTTCCAGCGCTGCTGGAAGCCAGGGCGAGACTGTCCAGCACATAAAAATTATTGGAATGTTCCAGCTTGTCCAGAAATTGCACGAGGCTGTCGTAGTCTCCCTCAACGGCGGTTGAAATATCCACCTGCATCAGCCCGCGCGCGTCCGGCGCATGCTGGTGAAAGGAGATCGTGTCCGACCGCAGNNNTTCTCGTCGGCGGGCAATTCGCCCTTGAATCTTTCCAGCCGCGCGTTATCCGCCCGATACTGTTTCTCCAGCATCACCAGGCGGCTCAAATCGCCCGGCTGCACGTGCGGCGCATTGTTGAACTTCCAAAGCACGCCGATCAGGACGGCATCGGCCAGAAGTACGACGGCCAGGAACCCGCGAATCACGTTATTGCGATGTAGGATTTCTGCTTTCATTTTTTAAATCACCGAGTACTGCGCCTGGAGCGAAAGCATGATGTGATCGAACTGGTCTGCTCTCGCCGGACGAGATTCGCTGAGCAACTCGATGTGCGAAAATTCCGGCGAACTCTCAAGCGCTTTTAAAAATTTTAATTTGCTTTCGTCGCTGACGGCGCCCACGAGGAACGTCAACTGCACGGTATCGGCCGCCAGTTTCGGCTCGATGCTGACGACGCGCGCGCCTTCAGGAAGAATCCGCTCCAAGTCCATGAAAATCTTGATCCAGGGAAACGCCCTTTGCTGTATGAGCGAATTCAAATAAGCCGCGCGCTGCCGGCGCTGTACGGTTTGCGTATTTTCAAAGAAATCGGAGAGACTCTGGCGCTGCTGCTGGAGTCTCGCAATTTGCTGCTCGACGGCATCCTGCCGCGCGCGCAACTCTTTATCGTTTTGCCACACCGAATAGGTGCGCAAGGAAAGGACAATCAGGGCCACCACGGCAATCGTGCCGATCACGCCGGCGCTCAAGGCAAAACGGCGATTGCTCTCCAGGGGAGCGGTCGAAAGATTGAGACGTACTTTCATTTCGTGACGATGCGCCTTTCTTTTCTCAGTGAGTTCATGCGCCGCGGTTCAGCGTCCAGCCGATCAATGCGTCCATTCCACGGTCCGCAAGCGGCCGCTCGTCGGCTCGGATCAAACCCTCTTCTCCCGCGGCAATCAG
>PMOP01000360.1:0-520 GCA_003161495.1 Acidobacteriota bacterium
TCATTGGCGAGCACGCTCCCGGCGACGATAACCGGGCGGCGAGTGCTCATTGCCAGTTGGGATTCCAGCCAGGAAGAAAGAGGGCTATCGCCAGGCTCGGCGAGATCGTATTTCAAATTTCCGGTGACGAGAACTCGCTCGCGCGGCGCGCCCAAAGCGATCAGGCGCGCCGCATCCTCTTCGCTTTGCATCAGAAACAACGTCGCATCATTCAACACTTCTTTCAGGAACCCGGAAAGAAGCCCCGCGGAATACGAAAGCGCGCGGCGATAGCCGCGGAAGGATCGCTCTGATAGCCGCCCGTTTACGAAAATGACCGGCACATTCGCCCGACGACACTCGCGCAGAAAATTCGGCCAAATCTCGGTCTCCACGATGATCACCACGCCCGCATGAGCCGCCGCGAGAGCACGCTGGATCGGACCGCGCCAGTCCAGGGGGAAGTAGAAAATCGCGTTGACAAACGGCATCCGCTCGCGCGCCAATTTCTGCCCCGTGACCGTTGTGGTGGAAACGACCA
>PMOP01000360.1:608-7295 GCA_003161495.1 Acidobacteriota bacterium
ATGTTGCCGAGGTATTTTCCCTGGACCAAACCGCGCAGCAGAAAATAGGGCGAGAGCAGGAGCATTCCCGCGGCCGTCAGCAGACTATAGAGCGCATACATCCCAAGAGGCCCGTCGGCGAGCCGTCTCCCGTCCGGAGAAATCGGGAACTATCCCCATCACGCGTTCAAACCGGATATTATAGGCGCACCGTCGGCATTGGGCATATGAATAGTGGAGTTGTGGAGCGAACCTATCGCCGGGAAGGCGCATCATAGCCAACCAGATTATGCTCCGCACAATGCTTGCAATCGCGATGCTCTTCCCTCTTAGCGCAACGGGCCAAAGCGCGCCCGCCGATCCTATGGCGCTGCGCACGCGCGATGCGCATCAGGATTTAACGATCGTTGCAGACCCTTATCTCCGAGCCTCGCGCTACAGCAAGGACGTTTTCGGAAAAAATTCCTTTTACGCCGCCGGAATCATCGCGGTGGATGTTTATTTTCGCAACGATAACAATGCTCCGATTCGCCTGAATCCGGAAACCATCCAACTGGTTATTTCTCAGCCCGGCATGGATCGCCAGCGTTTGGGACCGCTTTCTCCCGAGGACGTCGCCGACCGCACGCTCTTGACGGCCAATTCCAATATTCGCGCGCCGCGCCGCCCGTTCCCATTCCCAAGCTCTTCATCAGGTTCCGGCCACAGCAAAGATTGGGTGGAGATGACGACGACGCTTCACTCCGTCGCCCTGGGGACCGATATTTTGCCGCCCCATGCCACCACTCATGGCTTTCTCTTCTTCGATCTGAATCATGACGTTGACGCGATCCACAATTCGCACCTTTACNNATTGATCTCGCCGACGCCAGGTAGCGCCGGCATCTTGCCGGCATTCTGGAAGCCCGTGAAGAATTGGAGGATTTCCGGCGGGACGCCGGCGCTACAAAACCATTTCACGCTTCAGTGGGAACAATCTGGAAATAAAGTACTGACTTCGCAAGCGCGAATTTGCCGAATGCTGCTGCGTCGGATAGAATGTTACTTCCGAAACGGTCCCGCCTCCCAACATGATACTCCTTGACGAACTGAATTCCGGGCAGCACGAAGCAGCGACCACCATTGAAGGTCCCGTGCTGATTCTCGCCGGTGCGGGCACCGGAAAAACGCGCGCCATTACCTACCGGATCGCGCACCTGATCGAGAAGGGCGTGCCCGGCCATGCAATCCTCGCCGTGACGTTCACGAACAAAGCGGCGGCGCAAATGAAAGAGCGCGTCCGCGACCTTCTTGTACGCCAGGGAAAAGCGTATGACGATCCGTGGATTGGAACTTTTCACGCGTTTTCCGCGTGGATGCTGCGCCGTGAAGCGAAACGCCTGGGCCTGCCTCGCGATTTCAAAATTTTTGACGCCGACGATCAAGTCGCGGCCGTGAAACTCGCGCTCGAACACTTGAACATCAAGGATCCCGGAGAAAAAATTCGCGGTCTGCTGGAACGCATCAGCTTCGCGAAAAATCACGCGCAAACTCCCGCGCAAGTCGCCACGGATGCCGCCAAACGCAGCGACCCGCTGGGAATTACTGCTTCAAAGGTGTACGGGGAATACGAAAACATTCTGCGCAAGGCCGGCGCGCTCGATTTTGACGATCTTCTGCTGCGCGCCGTCCAGGTGCTGCGGGAATTTCCGGAAGCGCGCGCCAACTGGCAGACGCGTTTCCGCTACATCCACGTCGACGAATATCAGGATACCAACCGCGTGCAGTATGACCTGCTGCGGCTCCTTGTAAACGAATCGCGCAACTTGTGCGTCGTCGGAGACGAGGACCAATCCATCTACCGATGGCGCGGCGCCGACATCGGCAACATTCTCCGCTTTGAAGAGGATTATCCCGGCGCGCGCGTCGTTCGTCTGGAAGAAAATTACCGCTCCACGCAGAAAATTCTCGACGCCGCAGCGGGTGTGGTCTCCAATAATCGCCGGCGTCTCGGAAAGAATCTCAAGGCCACGCGTTCCCCGGGAAACAATCTGGCGTTTTTTGAAGGGCGGGACTCCAAAGCTGAGGCGGAATACGTTGCCGACGCCATCCGCATCCTTCACGGCGATGACCCCGCCGTCCACATTGCCGTTCTCTACCGCACGAACGCGCAGTCGCGCTCCTTTGAAGAGGCCCTGCGCGCACGCGGCATGCGCTACCGCATGCTCGGAGGCTTTTCTTTTTACCAGCGCGCCGAGGTAAAGGACGCGCTGGCCTACGCGCGCCTGGCGATTTTTCCGGACGACGATATCGCTCTGCTGCGCGTGATCAATACGCCTCCACGCGGCATTGGAAAAACATCCATCGATTCCATTTCCGCCGTTGCGCGTGAGCAAGATATTTCTCTGTGGGCGGCCATCGGGAAAATGCTCGAACCTTCAGCTCCGGGCCGCTCTCTTGCCCCGCTCCGCGATTTTCGGACTTTGATTGAAGGCTTGCAGCAGGAAGTTTCCACTTCCTCGCCCGCGGAATTCCTGCAGTCTATCCTGGCGCGCAGCGGATATCTCGACATGCTGGCGCAACGCGATTCCGTCGAGGACACAGCGCGCGCCGACAACCTGCGCGAACTCGTCAACGCCATGGCCGAGGGCGCCGAACGCGGCGAAACGCTTACCGATTTTCTCGACCACGCCGCACTCGTCAGCGATGCCGACAATTTTGACGAAGACGCGCTGATCACGCTCATGACTCTGCACAGCGCCAAGGGCCTGGAATTCGATCACGTGTTCCTGACCGGCATGGAGGAAGGCATCTTCCCGCATAGCCGCTCGCAAAATGACAATGAAGAGCTCGAGGAAGAACGCCGCCTGTGCTACGTCGGAATGACGCGCGCCAAGCAAACGCTCACCGTGACGCGCGCCGTGTATCGCCGTATGTACGGCTCCGAGCGACTCACCGGCTCCATGCCGTCCCGCTTTCTCCAGGAAATTCCCGCGGAGCTGATCGATACAGCGGCCGGTTCGCTCGCCGAAGCCGGCGAAACACGCCGTTACGAGCCCGACCCTGAGTACTCCTACAGCGAAGAGGAATTTTCGCGCCGCGTGAAACGCATCGCTTCTCCTTCGCGCGCGGTGAACGATGCACCGAGCCGTCCGCGGTCGAGCGCTACTCCGCGTCTCGGCAAGCAAAATGCAAATCCGCTCATCGGCCAGCGCGTGCGGCACGCCACTTATGGCACCGGGACCATCGTCGCCGTCGAAGGCGAAGAGCCGGAACGCAAGTTCACCATACGTTTCTCCGATCATGGCACAAAAAAACTCATGGAGCTGTACGCCAATCTGACTTGGGCGTGAAGTAGGATGGGCTTCAGCCTGTCGGTTTTTGCGCGGCGGGACTAAATGCAAAACCGACAGGCTGAAGCCCGTCCTACTTTGACGCCACCTGTTGCAGACCTGCCCGCCTCCATGTAGAGTCTCTGCGACTGTCATCACTCTCGTGGGGATGGTGCCGAGTGGGTTCAGATCTTTTCCGTGTCAAAAATATCGACCAGTTGATTTCCGATTCTGAGGAACCCGAACGCCGGCTGAAAAAATCTCTGGGCTGGCTGAGCCTGACGTCTCTCGGCATCGGCGCGGTCATCGGTTCAGGAATCTTCACCGTTGTGGGAACAGCGATCGCCGGACAAAAGCTTCAGGTATCCTCGATCCTCAACGCTCCCCTGCTCGAATATCTGATTTACAGAACTCCATCGTTCGGCAGGCCAGGCGCGGGCCCGGCCATCGCAATTTCCTTCATGCTTGTGGCCGTCGTGTGCGGCTTTGCAGCGCTGTGTTATGCCGAGCTGGCCGCGATGATTCCGATCGCCGGGAGCGCGTATACATACACGTACGCCACGATGGGCGAGCTGATCGCGTGGATCATTGGCTGGGACCTTATTCTCGAATACGCCGTCAGCAACATGGCCGTGAGCGTCGGCTTCTCGGCGCACGTGGTCGGATTGCTGGATTGGTTTGGCGTCCATCCAAATCCGCGCTGGATTTCACCCGCGTATTTGCCCAGCGGGCTGACCGATTTTTCTGGAAACGAGCTCTTGCCGCCGGGCTGGCATTTCGGATTTAACTGGCCCGCGTTTCTGATCGTCATGCTGCTCACCGTGATTCTGGTGCGAGGCATTCGCGAGTCCGCCGAAACGAACAATGTGATGGTGCTGCTCAAAATCGTGGCCATCCTTGTTTTCGTCGGGTTCGGCGCACGGCTTATTCATCCGTCGAATTGGCATCCCTACGCGCCCAACGGCTGGCCGGGAATTTTGACGGGCGGCTCCATCATTTTTTTCACCTACATCGGATTCGATTCGGTTTCTACGGCTGCCGAGGAAACCAAAAATCCTCAGCGCGATCTGCCCATCGGAATTATCGCCACGCTGGTGATTTGCACGATTCTGTACATCGCCGTCGTCGTGGTGCTCACTGGCCTCGTTCCCTGGCAGACGCTGCTGGATGACGCGGCTCCCGTCGTGAATACTTTGAAGCGTCTCGGCCTCAATAATATTCGCCTGATCGTTCTCCTCGGCGCGCTCCTGGGAATGATTTCATCCCTGCTCGTTTTTCAACTGGGCCAGGCACGCGTTTGGTTCGCCATGTCGCGCGACGGCCTCCTGCCGCGAATCTTCAGCCGGGTCCACATCATTTATCGCACTCCTGATTTCTCCACCTGGGTCGCCGGATTTGTCGTCGGCATTCCCGCGGGATTGCTGGACATCGGAACGCTCGCGGATCTTTCCAACATCGGGACGCTGTTCGCATTCGCGCTGGTCGCTGGCGGCGTACTGATTCTCCGCTACCGTGATCCGGGCAGATACCGCGCCTTTCGCGCTCCCGGCGGGGCTTTCGCGCCTATCATGACCATTTTAACTTGTCTCTTGCTGATGGCCGGATTGCCGATCATGAATTGGATTCGTTTCTTTGTCTGGATGGCCATCGGTCTTGCGATCTTCTTTTCCTATAGCCGAAAACGCAGCACCCTGGGGACGTCACCGTCACCAGGAGTTTCGGTAAAATAATGAAATCCATTCCCGAAAACGTTTTCGTCGCCATGCCCAAGGCCGAATTGCACGTTCATCTGGAAGGTTCCATCGCGCCGTCCACTTTGGTGGAATTGGCGGCGCGTCACGGGGTCACCCTCACTCCCGAGGAAACCGCCCCGCGTTATGCCCCGGGCACGTTCGCCCAATTCATCGAAAATTTTATCTGGATCACTTCGTTCCTTAGAGGCCCCAAAGATTACGCATTGATTGCGCGGCGATTTGCTGAATCCTTGCAGCGGCAAAACGTTCTTTACGCCGAGGTCACGCTTTCTATCGGCGTGATGTTTCGCCGCAATCAGGATCCGGCCGCCAACTTCGCAGCGCTGCGTGATGCCGCGGCGGAGGTTCCCGGCGTTCAACTGAAATATATTTTCGATGCCGTCAGACAATGGGGCGCCGCGCCAGCGATGGATGTCGCGCGGATCGCGGTTGAGCTGCGCTCTCCGGACATCATCGCCTACGGGATTGGCGGCGATGAACTTGGTCTCCCCACGATTGACTTGCGTCCCGTATATGAATTTGTGGCCGCCCAGGGCATGCACCGGCTGATCCACGCCGGAGAAATCGGCGGGCCGGAAATTGTCCGCGAGTCCATAGAACTGCTGGACGTGGAGCGCATCGGCCATGGCATCGGCGTGATGCGCGATGAGCGCACGATGGACTTCGTTGCCGCCCGAAATATTCCTCTGGAAGTCTGCCCGACGAGCAACCTTCGCACCGGCGCTTTAGCTCGCCAAATTGGACGCCCGACTGCAGGATACGACCAACACCCGCTTCCTTCTTTTTTCCGCCGCGGGCTGCCCGTAACGCTATCGAGCGACGACCCATCCATGTTTGAGACCACGGTGAGCGATGAATACCGCCACGCGCATCAAATGGGACTCACGTCGAGAGAAATCGTTCAGCTCGCAGAGGCGAGCTTCCTGCATTCCTTCCTGGGCCCCACAGAAAAGCGCGCCATGCTGGATAAATTTCATTCCGGCATTGCGGCCCTGGGCTTGGTATAATGCGCGCCATGAAAGCACATGTATGGGTCATGCCGAAACGCACGGTCCTCGATCCCCAAGGCCAAGCGATCCAGCATGCCCTTTCCTCTCTAGGATTTAGCGAGGTTCAGGACGTTCGCCAGGGGAAATTTTTTGTGCTCGATTTGAACGGTGTGGCCCGCGCCGCCGCCGAAAAGCAGGTGGAGCGCATGGCCAAGGAAATTCTGGCGAATCCTGTAATCGAGGAATTTCGCTACGAGATCGTGGAATAGGCCTGTTTTTCCGGAAATCGGCACCCGCCGTTCGCTTCAGGAAATACCGCATCTCGCTGATCCAAATCCAGTATTTCCATATGTTACTCTTGTAATGCGGGCATCCATGTCTGTCGCCCAGCTAATCAGCCGGAGATAATCCTGTGTGCGGAATCGTTGGATACATCGGGTCCAAAAAGGTTGTTCCTCTGATTTTGGATGGATTGCGGCGCCTCGAATATCGCGGGTATGACTCCGCCGGCATCGCCGTGGTCGGAGCGGACGGAAAAGTGCAGATTCGCCGAGCTCCGGGCAAACTGCACAATTTGGAAGAAGTCATCCGCCAATCGCCAATCGAGGGCTCCTACGGCATCGGGCACACGCGCTGGGCTACGCATGGCCGCCC